>JAZSNZ010000127.1:0-6938 GCA_045536645.1 Acutalibacteraceae bacterium | reverse complement strand
AGGCTTTGCAAATGAGATTGAGGACAGCGGTATTCATGCCTTTGACGCACAGCCCCTTGATGACTATCTGGCAAAGCTGTGCAATACCATATCTCCCGAAAGTGAATTTGCACCCGAGGGAGCAAAGGCAAAGTATGCAGTATCCCGAGGTTGTGTTCTCTTTACCCGTTCACGCAACTCCGGCTATATCGCCATGACCGAGAAGATACTCGACGACATCGAAACGGCCGAGGAATTTTCACCCTCACTGCTGAGCATCCTTGGAGAGGGTACATATACAGAGACCGAGCCCAGAGAGCAGAGCATAGCGGAAAAGCTTATTTCCGTAAACGGCATCGACCCTGATTTCCTTCTTGAAAAGCAGGCTAACCGCGAGCAGCTGCTCATAGCCCGAAAGATAAAGGAAAACCCTGCGGTTATCGTGCAGGGACCTCCCGGTACAGGCAAGACGCATACCATCTCAAATGTAATAGGCGATTTGCTCAGCCGAGGCCAGAGCGTGCTTGTTACCAGCCAGACCTCAAAGGCGCTGTCTGTTCTGAGAGATAAGATAAGCGAGCCCATAAGACCTCTGTGCGTCAGCATATCTGACGATAATCAGAAGCAGCTTGAAAACTCCCTCAATACAATCAACGATTATATGTCTGCCTACAATGCCGAAACTCTCGACGAAGAGGCCGAGCGTTTTGAGCAGGATAGAAGACGTGTTATCGCAGACCTTGTTAACGCCCGTTCAAATCTCGTAAACCTTGTCAGAAAGGAATACGAGGAGATAGAGGTAGATGGAAAGTACTATACTCCAAAGCAGGCAGCAGAGCTTATCTGCGATTTGCAGGAGGAGTCCTTCATTCCCGACAGTGTAGGCCTCGGCACTCCCATGCCCCTGACAGAGGAGGAGCTTAAAACTCTCTATGCCTCCAACACTGCCCTTACAGAAAACGACGAAAAGATACTCACCATCGGCGCTCCCGATGCATCGGCACTCATCGATGCAATGCGATTCAAGGCTTGCTGCGAGGTCGCAGAGGGCACGGGTGAGAGCATAAAGACCGAGGGCGTAGGTTACTGGAGGGACAATGGCAGCAGAGACACGGCGAGAGTAGGAGAAGTATACAAGCAGCTCAGAATAGAAGCTGACCGAATTTCAAGAGCTGAGGGCTGGCAGCTTGCCTTGGCACAGGCAGGCATCGCAGAGGGCGGCATAACAGGTGTATTCTCTTCTATCGATGAGCAGCTCCCGAAACTTAATAAACTGTATGCTGCACTTCGAGCAGACATAATAGACACCGACCCTCAGATACCCGACGATCTTATCATTCCTGAAATAACACCTGTTTTCGCCGATATGCTTGAGGATATAGAAGGCGAAAAGATAAACTGGCTCAAGATAATGCTCAATCCGAAATGGAAGCCTGTGCTGGAGCGCTGCGTTATCAACAGAGAAAAGCCTGACACACGTTCTGAGGTTGAGATACTGAGCAATTATCACGCATACCTTCTTGGCAAAAAGAAGCTTTTAAACCGTTGGGAGAAGGCGGTAAGAAGTGTGGGCGGCCCCGATATTTCCGAGCTTGCCAGACCCGAAGAAGCAGCACAGAAGATATGGTCAGCCGTTACGGACTGGCTTACATGGTATATGAATTCCTGGCAGGGCATACAGGCCTCTCTCGAAGAGCTGGGCTTTGACTTTGCCCGCTACAGCGAGACGATACCCCTTGAAACAAGAATGAAAGGCGAGGTAGAAGCCATATCCTATGCTCTTCGCACCGATCTGCTCAGCTATGTACAGCTTGAGTTTACAAGAGGCGACAGAACAGACTGCCTCGAGACCCTTAAAAATGCAGCAAACACTCTCGTTCCCTTTGAGCGTGATTACGCACCGATGATAACCGAAATGCGAGTAGCTATAGAGAACAGAGACGCAGATGCATACAACGAGGCACTGCACAGCTATGAGCGTGTGTGTGCCAAGAGAAGTGCCTACAGAACACGCTGCGAGCTTATTGTAAAGCTTTCCTCCGTCTGTCCTCTCTGGGCTCAGGAGATAGCAGGCAGAAACGGCGATAACGGCGAAGGCGCAATCCCGGGCGATATCAAGACCCACTGGATACGTGCACAGCTTCGCGGAGAGCTTGAAAAGAGGCTTGGCACAGATCTTGAGGAAGTGCAGAACCGCATAGCAGTACTTACAAAGGACTATTCAACCGTTACAAGAGAGCTTATCACACGCAGAGCATGGAGCGCAGAACTTCGCACCATGCGCGATCCCAACCGTAAGTCAGCCCTTGCAACATGGGCAACTCTTGTTAAGCGAGTTGGCAAAGGAACAGGCAAGAGGGCAGAACAGCTGCTCGCTTCCGGCGAGCTTCGCCGCGCCATGAAGGCCTGCCGCAGAAGTGTTCCTGTGTGGATAATGCCTCTGCCGTCTGTTGCAGAATACTTCGAGCCGGGCGACGAGAAGTTCGATGTTCTTATTATAGACGAAGCAAGCCAGGCGGACTTAAGCGGACTTATCGGACTGTACATTGCAAAAAAGGTCATTGTTGTCGGTGACGATAAGCAGGTCAGTCCCACACCTGTCGGAATGGATCTTGAAACCTCACAGAAGCTTCATGCTGAGTTTTTAACAGGCGTCAAGAACGCATCCATGTACGACGAGCTTGTCTCCATCTACGATCTTGGCAAGGCAAATTACGAGCCTATAACCCTGCGTGAGCATTTCAGATGTGCCACCGATATAATCAACTTCTCAAATTTCCACACCTATAACGGGCTTATCTGTCCTCTGCGCGATTCGGGCAGCATAACCGTAAAGCCTGCAATGGTGGAATACAGAGTGCAGGATGGCGCACCCAGCGGCAAGAAGACCAACAGAAACGAAGCAAACGCTGTGGTTTCTCTTATCTGCGCCTGCATGAAGCAGCCCGAATACAAGGGACTTACCTTCGGTGTCATTACCATGATAGGTGATGAACAGGGCGTGCTGATAGACAGAATGCTCCGCGAGCGGATAACCGAAAGCCAGTACAGAGAGCGACAGATACTCTGCGGCAACCCTGCATATTTCCAGGGCGACGAGAGAGATGTTATCTTTATTTCCCTTGTTGACGCAGGCAAGGGCGACGGCACCAGCCTGCAGACAAGAAGAGAAGGCTACAACGATGTTTACGCAAAGCGCTATAACGTTGCTGCCAGCCGAGCAAAGGATCAGCTGTGGGTAGTCCATTCTCTAGACCCCAATGTTGACCTCAAGGGCGACGATATAAGACTTAAGCTTATCTCCCACGCCATTGACCCCGAGGCTACCGCAAAGGCCCTTGAAAAGGTATCTCCCACTGCAGTGTCCTCTATGGAAAAGGAGCTGAGCAATGCCCTTATAAACGAAGGCTTCGAAGTAACTTTCCGAGAGAAGGTCGGCACATACATCGTGCCCATGATCTGCACAGGTACCGGTAAGCGAGTAGCCATCGAATGCGACGGTGAAACCCCGATGACAGACGAAGAGATAAGCGTTGCAATGAGCCGCCAGTCGGTTCTCGAGCGACTTGGCTGGAAGTTTATAAGAGTCCGTGCATCGAGCTATTATCAGAACAAGGAAGAAGCCGCACAGGATCTTGTCAGACGCATAAAGGCTCTGGGAATAAAGGCAGGTATCAAGGATAAGACCGCAGACAATGCCCTTATCGAGCGAGTATGTCAGTGTGCAGCAGAGCTTCGCAAGGAGTGGAGCACACCCTCGGAAGAGCTCATGCCTGCAGAGACAGAGATAACCATAATCGATGAGGAATAACCGAACAGCAAAACTTGTACTGTGCGGATTGTTTACCGCACTGATAGCAATAGGTGCATTTATCCGTATAGACCTGATAGTGCCCATAACCCTGCAATCGCTTTTTGTAGTGATTGCAGGGCAGGTGTTGGGTGCAAAGGGCGGTGCGGTCAGTGCAGCAGTATATATGCTGCTTGGCCTCGCAGGACTGCCGGTGTTTGCACAGGGCGGAGGGATAATGTATATTCTAAGGCCCAGCTTTGGCTATATCCTCGGCTTTATGGCAGGTGCCTTTGTTACAGGCCTTTTAGCCCGCCGAAGAAAGGCACCTTCAGCGATTTGGCTGTATTTTTCGGGAGCGGCAGGACTTGCCTGTGTTTATGCTTTGGGACTTATGTACTTCTGCCTTATAGTGGTGATGTATGTAAAGGCATCGGGCGAAGAGCTGCTTCGTGCATTGCGGCTTACAGTGTTTGCAACGCTGCCTATAGACCTTGTACTGCTCCTGCCTGCATCGATAATCGCAAAGCGAATAATGATAATAACCACAAAACATGGCCCCCTCTGATGATGGGAGTAGAGTTCATTTTGCAAATGAACTCGGAGGGAGAGATAAACTTTATAAGAAAGCAGACAACCGTATGGCTGTCTGCTTTCTTTGTATTATATACTATAATTCCAACTCGAGCAGCTCTGCAAGGCTGCACACCTCATAATCAGCCCTGTATTCATCGTTTGCAGGCTCCTGCACCGAATGCAGTCCCTGCTTTATCCTTACCGTGAGCATACCGAGGCTCTTTGCAGGAAATACGTCATTATCAAGCCTGTCGCCGATCATGACAGCTTCGGAAGGTGCGCAGTCTGCCTTGCTCAGAGCGTACTCAAAAAAGCCTGTATCGGGCTTGTACATATCCTCGCATTCAGAGAGCAGACATATTTTGAAATAATCATACAGCCCGTCATTTTTAAGCCTCTGCAAAGTGTTGGGCGGCTGATTTGCAAGTATCCCGAGACTGTACCTTTGCGAAAGTGCCTTTATCACTTCGAGCGCATGAGGGTAAAGAACTTCCCTTTCGTTCGAATAGGGGACATTTTTCGCAATGCCAAAAGCTTTTCGGGCATCGGAAAAGGGCGATTCTGCGTAAGCCTTTGCAGATAGTTTCATCTGTTCGTAAAATTCATCGACAAAAATGTCGGCAGAGTTTGTTACGAGCAGATTTTCTATTCTCTGCCTGTCGGACAGATTTTCATCATAGATGGTACCGCCCAGATCAAAAAACAGCCACTTAATGTTTCTCACTGTATAATCTGCCTTTTCAGCTGGATTACAGTTTTTTACGTAAAACCGTTCAGCAGGGAAGTACCTGTTGTTGTATTTTTCTGCTATCTGATCGCTGTCTCCTATATATCCGTCTCTTTCGAGCACTCTTGCAAGTCTTGTATTTTCGGGAACATCTATGTATATCATGTAATCAAAAACATCTTTCAGCTCGTCTCTTTGCAGGAAAACGCCTTCTATAATGACTATGCTTCCTTTTGGAATTACTGTATGCTGCAGAAAATATGTGTCATTGTCCTTGTCGTACAATTCAATGTCAGCGGTGAAATCAGCACCGCTTTTTATCGGTGTTACAATGCGGTCGAGCAGGTAATCATATCGCCACTGGAGACGGTAGTAGCATTCCCACTGAGGAAGGTTGTCGTTGTATCTTATCTCTTTGGGGTGAATAAAGTCGTCGATGTGTAAAACAGTTATGCCGAGCCCCTCACTGCGAAGAATCGACAATATTTCGTCTGAAACAGTGCTCTTTCCTGCACCGCCCAGCCCGTCTATTCCCACAATGACCGTGCGGTCATTAGTGCATAGCTTTTTTATCGAATCAGCTATAAGTACTGCGTCCATAATTAACCTCCCTGTAAGATTGATAATGTTTATATCATACAGGAAGGAACAGAAAATGACACCGCTGTAAATAAACGGTTAATTGTCTCTCTGCTCGTAATACCTTGAAACAAGCTCAAGAACGTCTTTTGTATATCCTCTGAGGATAACACGGGGAACGCCTTTTCTGGCACAGTCAAAGGCAAACCTTATGTTGCTGTAACCGCCGTTGCTTATAGTATAACAGAAAAACTCCGAAAGCCTTTTGGGCTCATCGTTGGGGAAATCGAGAATAATACAGCTTTCGTGCTCTGTCTTTTTGCTTTCGAGCAGGAAATCATAAACGATGGCGTTGTTCTTTGCAAGAATACTGGGGTGAACAGAAGGGTGTGCAAGAAATTCTTCCGTCTGTTCGGGGGTGAAATGCCACAGACCGTTTATCTTTTCCCCCTTGAGCAACCCTAAGGAGATATAATTTCTGATTGTGCGGTCTGTAAGTCCCGTAATCTGAACAATATGTCCGATGGTGTAATAATTTCCCTCTGCATGGTGATCGTTCATAATAAAGCTCCTTTTGCATTCGATTTGTTTTTATTATAAAGCCATGATTCGGTACAATCAATTTGAAAAAGAGCCTCTTTTTCATAGCTCTGAAATTTTGTCTTACAAAGCCGATGTTTTGGATTTCTCAAATCATTTCACAAATAAAAGAATAAATGTGTTGCAAAATCAGAAATAATGTGGTAAACTTAAACAAAATCCGGCACATGAATGTGCACAGCAAGGCAATCAGAAAAGCTTCTGTAAACTGCGAAAAAATAATTTTCGGAAAATTTGAAAAAAGCCTTGACAAACATCGTTTTATGATGTATATTAAGCAAGCGTTCTGCGAACGGCGGCACGCTTGACGGTATGCCGGTGTAGCTCAGTTGGTAGAGCAGCTGATTTGTAATCAGCAGGTCGGGGGTTCGAGTCCGTCCACCGGCTCCAGACCGTACAACTTAATAAATAGGAACATGGGAGTGTTCCCGAGTGGCCAAAGGGGGCAGACTGTAAATCTGTTGTCGACGACTTCGGTGGTTCGAATCCACCCGCTCCCACCAAAAGAAAAGCACCGCTTTCAAAGCGGTGCTTTTCTTTTGGTGGGAGTGTGGGCAGGAAGCCAATTTGCGCAGATTATTTATTCTGTTGCAAGGAAATAAAAATTAGAGTATGATATTTATAATTGCAATAATGAAGAGCCTTAATCTGACAGACAGGAAGTCGGAGGCCAAGCGGTCTTAGGAA
>JAZSNZ010000281.1:0-2640 GCA_045536645.1 Acutalibacteraceae bacterium | reverse complement strand
AAGACTGTAGCCCTTCTGCAGAAGAAGGGCAGTCTCCCTCTCCCCTTTAGGCCACAGCACATATGCTATGGCTGCGGTAAAAAGCAGTATCCCCGCAATAAGCAGTATCAGTTCCTTTTTTGATGTTTTGAAAGACCATATAAACACGCACATTCGCCTCCCGTCTGATTTATGCTAATGTCTATGCTCTCTCTCTGCAAATAATGCACATTTTATTTGCCTTTACACCATAATTTATTAAAAAGGCGGTCATTGAAATTCAATCCGATTTATATTATAATAATTCCACTAACTGATTGGAGGATTTACCCGTGTCTGACAATAACAACAGAACAGGCCGCGGCTTTGCAGACCGTGTGCTTGGTCTTCTTGCGGATATCATAATATCTATACGTAATTTTTTCAGAGGTATCTCAGTAAAAAAGAGAACATACACCCCGTCGGAAGGCGGCAGTGAACGGCAATCCCTGGGCAGAGTGCAGCGCTCCGGCTCTGTAATTGCCGATTCCACACGTTCCTCCGGACTGTCCGATGCACACAGAACACATCGTTCAGCTTCCGCATCAAGGTCTGTGACAACTTCATACCATGCAGGCGGCAGAATATTCTCCGTCGGCGGTGAGCAGAAGTTCAAGAAGATTTTCACCATCGCCGCCTTTTCCCTTATAGGCGTAATCGGCATTGCGCTCCTTGTTGCCGCACTCACTCCGTCGGGCGGGCCTACTGAAGTCGCAGCGCCCACTGTTACTGAGGTGCCTGTCATCAATCCCAGCGAGACGGACTGCTCCGTCACCATCACCTTCGGCGGTTCAATCAAGATCAATGACGATATACTCAATGCCGCTCGAAACAGCGACGGCTACGATTTCAACAACTATCTCTCAGAGCTCAGTCCGATTTTCACCTCTGACATCAACATCGTTTCCCTTTTCGGAAATGTGGCTGACACCGACAGCGAGCTGAAGGCAAACGGCTTTGAATACAGAAATTACCCTCCATCCCTTCTGGATACACTCTCAAAGCTCGGCGTCACACATATAATGAATGCATCTTCCGACTCCCTCTCTCTCGGCTACGACGGACTTAAAAACTCAATGGCCGAAATGGAGTCTCGAGGCATGAAGGCACTCGGCACATACACTGATTCCGACTCAGCAAAGAGTGTGTATGTAATAGAAAAGAACCGCATAAAAATAGGCATCGGTGCTTATTACTGCCCCAGCCAGAGCAACTTTGACAGCTCACTTTCCGCAATGAAGAGTGTAAGTGCAACAGACGCTCAGCTCACTTACTGCATCAATCAGTATTCAAACAAGGACATTATGCCTGTTATCGAAGAGGACATCTCCGATATGAAAAAGGCAGGCGCTGAGGTTATTATAATCCTGCTCAACTGGGGCGGTGCGGATTCAAAGAACTACACCGACGACGGCAGAAACTCCCTTGCTCAGGATCTGATCGACGCAGGCGTTGATATCGTTGTCGGCACCGAGCCCGATTACACCCAGAAGATAACAAAGAAAAAGCCGAAGGACAGCGATGAGTTCTCCTATGTTTTCTATTCTCTGGGCAATCTTTTTGCTGATGCCGATTCAGGCGCCACCGCAAAGAAGTATTACAGCATGTCCTCAACCTTCACCATCGAAAGAAAAGCAGACGAGGCTTCTGCAAAAATAACAAAGGCTGTGTGCAACCCCATTTTTATCCACCGTGATGATACTTATTCTCAGCAAAACACATATCTTAAGTATCGCGTGTTCCCTGCTGTAAAGTATTACTCAAGCTCCGAATGTCCCGACTTCTTTACTGACAGCAGTCAGTGGAAGGCTTCCCGTTCTGCATTTGATTCCATATATAATTATGCAAAAAACGCAACGGAAGGCATGACGGTCGGAACCTACAACGACCTCTTCCCCGAAACGGAAACAGAAGAGCAGTCTGCTGAAGGTTTTTCAGGAAGCGTGTAAAAGTTATAACCTATATGAAAAGGCTTATGAGATTTGTAATCTCATAAGCCTTTTGTTTTTAGTCTATTTTTCTGATAATAGCAACAGGTGTCTGCTGTGCAGCCTGTCCCAGAGGGTTATCTCCGAAAATCTCACCAAGCTGTTCATCGGTAAGCTCATCATCGGGCTTGCCGAGGATGTTTACGCCGATGTCGTTTGCGTCAACGATGTAAACCTTATGTCCGAGCTTTGCGGTAAGCTCCTTTGCCACCTCATTGGGACGTGCGGGAGCCATCTTTGCGTAATTGTTGTAGGGAGGAATTGTGTAATCGCAGGGTCCGTCAATAGCTCTGACCTGCTCGCCCAGCATATTGTAGAACACGCCGCGCTTGCCGAATATCTTGCAGATACCTGCAATGATTGCACAGAAGGTAATCTTCACCTTACCGACCTCACGAACGGCAAGCTCCATTGTCCACGGGCTGCCGAGGCCTATGCCGTAGGGGGACTTGTAAACAAACTTTACAAGGAACTTTGCAAGCTTTGAGGGCTTGATGTCCTCAAGCTTGAATGCTCTGCCCTGGCTGATGGCAACGATCTTTTCGCTCATGAATATAAAGTCATTTTCCTTTATATGGGGCATTGCATACTTTGTGAGTAAAGTCGGATCGTAGCCATGTCGTTCTGTGGGCCA
>JAZSNZ010000052.1:0-6911 GCA_045536645.1 Acutalibacteraceae bacterium | reverse complement strand
ATCAACATGTTGTTTTACAACATCGTGAATGTTTATGTTAGCTACAGTACGAGCATCATAAACCACGATGTATTTTTCTTTGCAACGAGTCATAAAGTCCATAGCACCGTAAAGTGCTTCAACGTGATTTTGATAAAGTCTTACCCGACTTACGTTAAAGGGAGGCAATATACGTATACCACCGCTTTTGCGATCAAGATCCCAGTGCATACCGCTGCCAAGATGGTCCATAAGAGAACGATATTTTTCCTTGGTAATTATGCCAATGTTTGAAATACCTGCATTAACAAGGTTCGAAAGGCAAAAATCTATAAGACGATATCTGCCGCCAAATGGTACTGATGCAATTGAACGCTTTTGTGTAAGGTGTTCGATTGTTTCGTCATGGGCATTTGCAAAAACAATGCCTGCTACACTTGATGAAATCATTACGCTTCCTCCTTTATGTCTTCTGTTATCATTTCTTTAGCGCCAACCACTGCGCCCTTGCCTACGGTAACACCACTACCAATTACGGTAATACCAAAATCATCGGGGGATACTTCGGTTGGGTCTTTGCCTATTACTGCGTTTTCTTCTACTACAACATCCTCAGCAATTATAGAATACTTAACCTTTGCTCCCTTTTTGATAACAGCGCCGGGCATTATAAGTGAATAGTCAACACTAGCACCCTCTTCTACCGTTACATTTTCAAAGAGAATAGAATAATCAAGCGCACCGTAAACCTCACAACCGTCGGTTATAAGTGAGTGTTCCACCTTTGCTGTGTCAGCAATATACTGTGGTGGTAATGCCACTGTGCGAGAATAAATACGCCAATCCTTGTCGGAAAGGTTAAGGTCAATACGCGGATTAAGCAAATCAAGATTTGCTTCCCAAAGCGAATCAACCGTGCCAACATCTTTCCAGTAATCGCTAAAGCGGTAAACCATCATAAGTTCACCGTTGTTTAACATAAGCGGAATTACGTTTTTACCAAAGTCATTATCTGATTCGGGATTAGCGTCATCCTCGGTTAAATACTTTTTAAGTTTTTCCCAAGTAAACACATAAATACCCATCGAAGCAAGCTGGCTTTTAGGATTCTTCGGCTTTTCTTCAAATTCATAGATACTGCCGTCGTCATTGGTATTCATAATACCAAAACGTGATGCCTCTTCAAGCGATACCTCTAAAACCGAGATTGTGCAAGCTGCACCGGTGCGTTCGTGCTGTTCTATCATCTTTGAGTAATCCATTTTATAAATATGGTCGCCCGAAAGAATAAGAACATACTCTGGGTTATAACGTTCAATAAACTCTAGGTTTTGGTAAATTGCATTAGCTGTACCCTTGTACCAGTCGCCGCCCTTGCTCTGCTGATAAGGGGGCAGAACATGAACGCCGCCGTACATTGTATCAAGATCCCAGGGCTGGCCGTTGCCGATGTAGTCATTAAGAACCAGAGGCTGATACTGGGTCAGAACACCTACGGTCTCGATTCCGGAGTTAACGCAGTTGGACAGCGGGAAGTCGATTATCCTGTATTTTCCGCCGAAGGGTACGGCAGGCTTTGCCAGATTACGTGTAAGCGTGTACAGTCTGCTGCCCTGTCCGCCTGCAAGCAGCATGGCTATACATTCCTGTTTTGGTAACATTTGCTTGTCATCCTTTCTTTATTTCAAAGTGCTAAGCTTATTATTTGCTTTTTTTTCTTGTTGCCTTTGGTTTTTTATCATCAGCAGCCGCTGCGGTCTCTGCTTTCTTGGCAGGGCTCTTTCGCGGTGCGGATTTTGTCTTTTCAAGGAATATTACCGACAGTGCAGGCAGTGTAAGCGATACAGACTGCTGCTTGCCGTGCATGGGCTGCGTTGCATCGGCCTTTACTGTGCCGTTTGTTGTGCCGCTGCCGCCGAAAGCCTTGTTCTCGGTGCTGAACACCTCTTTGTATGAGCCGCTCTGAGGCACGCCGATACGGTAGTTTTCTCTCTGCACAGGGCAGAAGTTGCATACTGCAATAAGCTCCTTGCCCGATTTGTCTCTTCTGAGGAATGCTATGACGCTCTGCTGGTAGTCGTCGTTTGCTATCCACTCAAAGCCTTCCCATGAGTAATCGATCTCCCACAGGGTGCTGTTTGCAAGGTAGAATTTATTCAGGCTCTTTACAAACTCACGGGTATTTCTGTGGCTGTCAAAGCCGTCAAGAACCCAGTCGAGCTGCTGGCCGTAATCCCATTCCTTGACCTGTGCAAATTCCTGACCCATGAAGAGAAGCTTCTTGCCCGGGTGAGCTATTGTATAAGCAAGGAAGGTGCGAAGTTCTGCAAACTTTTCTTCATATGTGCCGGGCATCTTGCCGAACAGTGAGCATTTGCCGTGTACGACCTCGTCGTGTGAAAGCGGCAGGATAAAGTTTTCCGAGAATGCATAGAAGAAGGAGAATGTCAGACTGTCGTGATTGCCCGAGCGGAACAGCGGATCCATAGACATATATCTGAGCATATCGTTCATCCAGCCCATGTTCCATTTGTAGTTAAAGCCAAGGCCGCCGTCCGAAACGGGTTTTGTGACCATAGGCCATGCAGTGGACTCCTCTGCTATCATTAGGGTGTTAGGATGCTCCTTGAATATCTGAGAGTTCAGCTGCTGCAGGAACTCGATAGCCTCAAGGTTTTCGTTTCCGCCGTGGATGTTGGGTATCCACTCGCCGTCCTTGCGGCTGTAGTCAAGATACAGCATGGATGCTACAGCGTCAACGCGAAGTCCGTCGATATGGTACATCTCAACCCAGAACATTGCACTGGACATCAGGAAGGAACGAACTTCGTTTCTTCCGTAGTCAAAGACCTTTGTGCCCCAGTCCTTGTGCTCGCCCTTTCTGTCGTCCTTGTACTCATAGCATGCCTCGCCGTCGAAGTTGGCAAGTCCGTGACCGTCCTTTGGGAAGTGAGCAGGCACCCAGTCCATTATGACGCCGATGCCGTTCTGATGCATCAGGTCAACGAAGGCCATGAAGTCGCAGGGCTCACCGTAACGGGAGGTCGGTGCAAAGTAGCCTGTTACCTGATATCCCCAGGAACCGTCAAATGGATACTCTGTTACAGGCATGAGCTCGATATGAGTATATCCCATCTCCTTGATGTAGGGTATAAGCTCCTCGGCAAGCTTTGTGTAGCTGAAGGGATTGCCGTCGGGATAGGTTTTCCACGATGCTGCGTGCAGCTCATAAATATTCATGGGCATGCTGTAGTGGTTTCCTCTGTCGGGGCTGTTCATCCATTCTCCGTCAGACCACTTGTAGTCGCTTATATCGTAATAGCGGGACGCCATATTGGGACGTGTCTCGTAATGATATGCATAGGGATCGATCTTCTGCACATAGGTGTGATCGGCTGTCTCTATACTGTATTTGTATATATCGAACTGGGAAACATTTTCAATTGTACATTCCCATACTCCGCCGTCGCTTATCTTTGTCATAGGTGATACATTTCTGTCCCATTTGTTGAAATCACCTACGACAGATACTGAAAGTGCGTGAGGAGCCCATGTTCTGAAAACAACACCTCCGCCTTCCTCTTTATGCGAACCAAGATACTGATATGCCTTCGCGTTGTTCCCCTGATGAAACAGGAACAATGGCACATTGTTCTCGTTTTGTTTTTTCATTTATGTATCGCCTCCAATTGAACAGGTTGACGGGTAAAATCCACCGCCCATTTATCCAACTATTATAATAGCAAACTATATCAAGTAAATCAAGACCCTTTTGTTAATTTTCTTACAAGGTGAAACAAAAAAATGTGAATATTTTGTTGTATTCTCACAAGTGCTATTATTTATCAAATCGCAAGCGATAATTTATGCGATTTAAACAAATGCTTCTTGTATGTTTTGTGCACAAAGTACCCCCCTCGCCCTGTTGGGCGGGGGGGGATCGTTCCATAATCAGAAATCTCTTGATGTGGTAACAAAGCGCCAGAACTCAATGCAGGTTATAAGCAGGCATATCTCTGCCTCTTCCGGATTTTCAATATCACACACAAAATCTGCGCCTGAACGCTTTACTGTCATTACTACTCTGTCTTCACTGTCAACCAGCTTATAATCGCGGAAAGTCAGTCTTTCGGAGTTTTCGATGAACTTGTATTCAAGTCCTGCAATATGTGCAAATTCAACGTGATCAGTTGCATCCATATCCAGCGAATCATCATAGTGGCCTATCTTATCATTGCCGATATAAATAGGATATCCAAGCATGATATCATCTACGTCCACAGGGGACATATCGACGGTGGCTATTCTGACCTGTGCCTTTGTATACAGCAGGCGCTTCGGTCTTGCATAGTCTACCTCCACACTGTAATATCTGAGCTTATTTTTTTCATCGTATATATTTATGTACTCATCAAAGCCGCTTATTTCTCTCTTTAAACGGAATCTCATACCTGCACCTCCGCTCTGAGTGGGAAGCGCTGTTTTAGGGTAAGCTATAACAACGCAGAATATCTATTATGTTATAATTATAACACATATATTTGATTTTGAGAAGATAGTTTTGGAAAAAATATATAATTTTTTATTTTTTCCATATTGGAAATCCTATTCCGCTGCTTCAGAATTTTCGGAATCTCCACTGCCAAAGTCTTCCATAAATTCATCGCAGTGAGATTGGACACGCTTATAAAGATCATCTTTATCAGCAATGCCGTATCTGCTGTCTGAACGCACCTTAGCGTCACTCATCGCTTTGTTCCACCTGCTTTTCACCTTATCAAAAAAAGTAATCAGTGAATCCATTGTCGGTATCATGCGAACGGAGAATTTGCCAAATCCGCCCTTGCAAAGCATAGCACCTGCAACAAAGGATGTTATGGGAACTGTAAACAGCAGGCCGAAGCTGCCTGCCAATGCACGCAGAAGTTCACTGGTAATGGTCTCTGCATTCATGACATCTATCATTGCGATGCCGTTTATTCTGAGCATGAGGAGCAGATGTATCGCACTGCCTACATATGCCAGTATAAGCGTATTAAGAGATGCACTCATGATATCACTGCCGATTTTAAGACCCGACGCAATCATTTCAGAGGCTGTAATCTCAGGCGCACGTTCGCGCATCTCATCAAGGGCAGATGCTATGGACACACCTACGTCTATTGTTCCGCCAAGCGAACCGATAAGAATTGCCGCAAACATTATGCCGTTTAAGTCTATACTGCCGTTCGCAAAATGCAGCGAAAGCATGGTAGCTTCACTGCTTGTAGTGCCTGTCATGTGAAGTACACCGTTCATGATTGCTGTGAACAGGCCTGCAACCACCACTCCGCCTAATGCACCGAGCGCTGCAGCGAGAGTTTTTACCGTAAATCCATAAACAAGCACAAGAGTTGTCACAATTGCAAAGAGACATCCCAGAATTGCAGCTATTACAGGACTTACACCCGACAGTATCATGGGAAGTATAATAAGTATTATACCTGCGCATGTGACTATCAGAGCAATAAAAGACTTTATTCCTCTGCGACCTGTAAGAAGAAGCAGCAGAACGAGAAATATCGCAAATGTCCATATTATGGTTGGCATTCTGTGATAATCGGTTATTGTTCCGTTATCGAGTACATTGCCTTTTTCGTCAACTGTGAAAAAGCACAACAGCCTGTCTCCCGCCTTGCACAGATCATACGGCTCTCCACCTGCCGGATTGGAACGGTCAAATTCCGCATAATGGAATTCTCCCTTTCTCGGTCCCGTAAGGACTTCCAGATAAAGTGTCTGCTTACGGGTTATCATATCCATGTCCATATAATCACTGTATCCGACACTTTTAATAACCTTTACAACGCATGTAGGCTCATCGGTGTTTTCATACAGATCCTCATCAACAATACCGATGTCTGTAAAGCTCATGTCACTGCCGCTAAGCTCATCAACAGGCGTTATTGTAACTTCATCCTTCGATTCTGCCTCCGGCTCGGTGATGGAGGCAAAGTCCATGGATGAATAATAGAACACACCTGCAGCAACCACTATCGCAAGCAGTATGTACACCGCTGCCTTTATCCAGAAAAAACGATCTTTCTTCATTTATATCAATTCCTTTTTGATAGTTTTGTAATCAGTCAAAAGACATTTGCTTTTACTTTGATATTGTATTATACTATATTAAATCAATTCAAAAGAGAGGTGTTGGGCTTTGTGCCCGCTGTTATGAACGACAAGAAAAGAAAACTCATGGTAAGAATAGTCTGTATTGTACTTGCAGTTATAATGATCTTAGGAACACTCAGCGTTGCTCTTACTGCCATTTTGTGATAAAGAACATGTTTTGCGTATAAGCAGCGCAGCTATAAATCCTGTCAGCGCCCCCGTGGCTGTTCCCACTGCAACCAGCGGTGCGAGCAGCCATATTATCTGAGGTGTCGATGTGAACAGCACGGCAACGAGCACCTGAGCTGTAATATGAGCAGCTCCTCCTACTGCACTTACCCCTATGGGCGACAGCCACTTTGCTCTGTAAACAAGTATCATTGCCGCAAGGCTGAGCATTCCTCCTGCTGCGGAATATACAAAAGAGGAAAACCCTCCGAAAATCAGTGCAGAAAGGGTGACTTTGCACCCCATTACGGATGCGGAATACCCTCTGCCCAGTCTGTACAGTGCAAACACCACTGCAATATTGCTTATACCAAGCTTGATTCCGGGAATACTTACTACTATGGGTACAACATGCTCTACCCACCCAAGAATAAGTGCCGCTGCTGTCAGCAGTGCCGTCAGCGTGAGCTTTTTTGTTTTTTCCACGCTGCACTTCCTTTCCGAGCCAGCATTTTAATGCTGTTAGTATACTACACCATTGAAAGAATTTCAGCAACATTTTGTTAATTTATACATTCCTACGGTGATAATTATGAAACGGATATGTATTT
>JAZSNZ010000367.1:0-3629 GCA_045536645.1 Acutalibacteraceae bacterium | reverse complement strand
GCCGAGCTTATCTACTATATGTCCGACAACAGGACGGCCGCAGCCGTTGAAAATACTGATAACCATACCGAGGCTTGCCGCAAGACCAAAATATTCCGCAATATTCGCTGCGGAATTGATAACAAGCAAACCGCAGCAACTGGAAAGAACATTCCATACAAAGTAAACCCAAAAGCTTGGGCTAGCGACCATCTGGCGCGGAGTTTTGCTGTATGTGTCCTCCTCTGCGTCTTCAGTGCTTTTTACAGACAGGGGTGCTTTTTTAATAACAAAAGAGGCACCGAACACACTGGCGGCAATGCAAAGACCTAGAACAAGAAAAATATTGAAAACTCCTATATATGGGCAAACAAGCTCGATGATAAAGGCAAAAACCAGGCTGGATATTCCCATACCCATCATCATAATTCCTGTTACAACACCCATCTTTCCGGGAAACCAGGGTGAAATATTGGTCATCAGAGCGTTATACGCTATGCCAATGCCAAGGCCGCCAATGACAGCGTAGAATATGTACAGAACAGCGAGGGCGATTTCTGCGTCAAGAAATCGCATTAATGATGCGCCCGCATATCCTATTATAATAAGTACTGCGGAAATACGAAGTGAGAGCGCAGGAGTCTTTCTCTGAACGATCTTTCCACCCACAAATCCACCTATGCAAAAGGTTGACATCATAAGAGTAAAGCACATTGAAAGCTGCGCCGCGGTATAGCTGGTAAATATACTATTCAACTCAATACGCAGTACGGACCAGACGTACATCACACCGAGAAAAAAGTATGCAAGAGTACCTACCGCTATCATCAATAAGCCGTTTTTAACTTTATTCATGCATAGCCTCCGGAAAAAATATTATTTTCATTATGAGTTTATATTACCATAAAAAAATTGTCAACTTGGGCTATCAGCGCCGTTGCTTTTTTCGACAGCATTTGATATACTTCTAAAATAATCTCATTTGAAACAAGGTGTTTAAATATATGTCTTTTCTTAAAAACCTCAGCGCTGAAACCAAAAAGCGTCTTCCTATAATAATTGCAGAGGGATTGATACTGATCGTTCTGGTCGTTCTTTTCATTTCCCTTCTAAGCGGTCATTCCGCAAAGCAGGTAATCCTCGAAGGTGCCGACCCGTCCTACATCGATCTGCTTCCGGATTACTATTTTGAAAATAATAATGTTCCTACATATGACCCCAACGCCGGCAACACTGATCCCGGTGCAGAACCCGGCGCCAATATTGAGGCTCCCCCTGCCGTCGTCGTAACTCCCAGCCCCGAACCCAGCTTCGAACCCTATGCTGTGGAAAGTACGCTGCCCGAAAACCTTATCAAAACCGTTGGAATAAATATTGACGGCACAACCCTCGCAGATGACGAAAAGTATATCGCAGGCGAGGATGAGGAAATCTTCTTTGGTTACGGCAGCGACTACACCGATGCCGAAGGCATTATTACCTTCCGCGGCAACAACTTCCGCGATGGCGGTTCCTATGGCTACGCAGGTCTTGAAAACTTCCAGCTCGACAGCGCATGGAACTATACAACCGGCACGCTTGTACATAACGGCGCTGTATGGACAGGCAGCGGCTGGACCGGTCAGCCACTTATTGTAAAATGGCCCAAGGAAACCAAGGCTATTATGAATATGTATGACTGGGCCAAGGAAGACGATGAACTCGTTGAAGTTATTTACGCCACCATGGACGGCAATATATACTTCCTCGATCTTGAAACCGGCAAGCAGACCCGCGACACTCTTAACATGGGCTTCACCTTCAAAGGCTCCGGCGCCCTTGACCCCAGAGGTTATCCCATACTCTATCTCGGTGCCGGCTATGACAGCGCCCTCGGCACCTCCCGTGCTTTTATTATCAGCCTTATCGACTTTTCCATCATGTACGAATTCGGTGACTGGGATAAATTCTCCCTGCGTGGTGAGCTTTGTTATTTCGACGCTTCCGCCCTTGTGGACGCCGAGACCGACCAGCTAATCTATCCCGGCGAAAACGGCATCGTCTATCTGATGAAGCTGAACACCGAATATGACCCCGAGGCAGGCACCATTTCCATTAATCCCGACAACATTCGCAAATGGCACTACTACGGTAAACGTACAAGTCTCTATTCCTACTGGGTAGGCATGGAGGGCAGCCCCACAATCTGGTGCGGACATATGTTCATGTGCGATAACGGCGGAAACATGATGTGCATTGACCTGAATACTCTGGAGCTTGTCTGGGTGCAGGATATACTCGATGACTCCAACGGCACACCGGTTCTCTCTCTGGAGGACGGTCATCCCTATATCTACGTCAGCACTTCTTTCCACTATGGCTGGAGAAGCTATAATCAGGCTGACGTTCCCATATGGAAGATAGATGCCGTTACCGGCGAAATTGTATGGCAGGTGGATTATAAGTGCTACACTGAGTCCGGCGTATCCGGCGGCGTCCAGTCCACCATCGCGCTTGGTAAAAATGACCTTGAAGGCTATATCTACGTCACCATCGCAAAGACCGACCTGAATAACAACGGCATCCTCGCCTGCATCGACACCGAGACCGGCGAGGTCGTATGGGAACACAAGGCATATTACACCTGGTCCTCCCCTGTTCTCGTTTATAACGAAGACGGCAGTGGTTATATCGTTTACTGCACCTACGGCAACAACATGTACCTTATGGACGGACTTACAGGTGAAGTTTATGACTCCTTCAACCTCCTCGGCGGCGTCGAGGCAACTCCCGCCGTATATGAAGACATGGTCGTTGTCGGCACTAGAAAATGCCTCATTTGGGGTATCCGAATGTCTTAAATCTAAATTTTAGCAAAAAAGTCCTGTGCAAAAGCACAGGACCTTTTTGTATTAATCAGCCGCCCGATCAGCGATAGTTGTTCTGACTCTGGCTGTTCTGACTCTGGTTGCTCTTCTGGCTCTGAGAGTTCTGCTGATTGTTGTTCTGGCTCTGGTTGTTCTGGTTCTGAGAGTTCTGGCTCTGAGAGTACTGCTTATTGCTGTTCATTGTCATACCTCCTTTTTGGAATGCAAAGCTATTTTGCCCTCAACAAAGGAGAATATACAGACAAAGCAGCAGGAATTAATTGCTATTTTTTACTTGCCCAGTAATCAAGCAGACACAGATACTTCTATAGTTAGCAAGATTGCCTAGCTCCTTAAAAAATTTTCGTTTTTTTGAAAAAAAAGCTTGCATTTTGTTTCCACCTGTGCTATTATAATCTGGCGCTGAGAAATCAGCAAAGATATCCGGGTGTAGCGCAGATGGTAGCGTGCTTGAATGGGGTTCAAGAGGCCGCTGGTTCAACTCCAGTCACTCGGACCATAAAAAACCACCGAAACCGCAATGGTTTCGGTGGTTTTTTGTTTTTATTGCTTCGGATTTTGGTGCGGAATAAGTGCGGAATACAGGCACGCTCTTAGTTTATACTTCAAGCAAAGGAATGTCTAATCCCTCAGATATTTCACCTTCACACGCCCTTGCTTTGATTAAACCCTTAACTCCATGAGGTGCGTATATTTTAATTTCTTCACCTTCATCGGCACATAGCTCTCCTATTGCCCCCGTCATCCTGCCAGGGCCTGCGGCTGCAAATATTGCCTGACTCC
>JAZSNZ010000380.1:0-4050 GCA_045536645.1 Acutalibacteraceae bacterium | reverse complement strand
CGACGGCGGCAGAATAGCCGAGCGAGGCACCCACAGCCAGCTTATGCAGAAGAGAGGCATGTACTTTGACACCTACGTGGCACAGTACAACACCGAAGAAGACATGGTGGAAAGGAGTGATGGATAATGTCGATAAACTCTTTCAGAGAAGACGAAGAACAGAAGGAAGTGCTGAAAAAGGACACGATAATCCGACTGTTCAAATATCTTTTAGGCTATAAGAAGCAGATAGCAGGAGCCCTTGTGCTGACAGGCACGCTCATAGCAATAACTCTTATAAATCCCCTTATAATCCAGAGAGCCATAAACGTAAACCTGACCGTTGGCGACTGGAAGGGACTTCTTGTGCTTGCAGGCATCGCCTTTGCCATGTATATCTATTATCTCATCGCTCTCAGATGCCGAATGAAGATAATGCAGATAATGACAAACAAGATACTGCTTACCATTCGCGAAGACCTGTACAATCACATACAGACCCTTGGCTTCGGCTTTTTCGACAGCAGACCTACGGGCAAGATACTCGCCCGAATCGTTGGCGACGTAAACAGTCTGAAAGATGTTCTCAATAACGCAGTCATCACCTTCCTGCCCGATATGATAAAAATCGTGGCAGTAGCGGTGATAATGTTCATACTGGACGTAAAGATGGCAGCAGCAGGACTTATAACAGTCCCCCTGCTGGCGGTCGTAATGATAGTCATTCAGCGAATATCCCACAAAAGATGGCAGAAGCACAGAAAAAAGTCCTCAAACCTCAACGCTTTTCTTCATGAGGATCTGTCTGGTATGAAGGTCGTTCAGGGCTTCTGCGCAGAGAAGGAATCCATGAAGGATTTTGTGCACCTGACTGATGAACACTGCAATTCTTTTATTGATGCAGTACGCATAAACGATATGTTCGGCCCCTCCGTTGAGATATGCACAGCGGTCGCATCGTTCCTGCTTTATTTTGTGGCTATCCGCTTCTGCGGGATCGATACAACAGCAGAGGCAGGCACCATAACCGCATTTGCCTTTTATCTTTCAATGTTCTGGTCGCCTATACGCAATCTTGCAAGCTTCTACAATCAGCTTGTGACAAACATCTCCGCCGCTGAGCGTGTTTTCGAGATAATGGATACAGAGCCTGAGCTTTTTGACAAGGAAAATGCAGGCGTGCTCCCCGAAATTGAGGGAGAAGTTACATTTAAGAATGTATCCTTTGCATACGCAGATGATATCGAGACCCAGGTGCTTCACGATGTAAGCTTTACTGCAAAGCCCGGTGAGACTATTGCACTTGTCGGCCCCACGGGAGCAGGCAAGACAACGGTTGTAAACCTCGTCAGCCGTTTTTACGATACTGTAGAGGGTGAGATACTGGTTGACGGTCACAACGTAAAGGACGTGTCCCTTTCAAGCCTTCGCGGACAGATGGGCGTTATGACTCAGGAAAACTTCCATTTTTCGGGAACAGTCAAGGAAAACATCCGCTACGGCAAGCTCGATGCAACAGACGAAGAGATAATGGAAGCTGCAAAGGCTGTAAATGCCCATGATTTTATCATGCAGCTTGAAAAAGGGTATGATACCGACTTGTCCGACGAAGGGGCAACCCTTTCCTCAGGCCAGAAACAGCTCCTTGCCTTTGCAAGAACCATGGTGTCAAAGCCGAGAATACTCATTCTTGATGAAGCAACCTCCAGCATAGACACCCACACAGAAATGCTCGTTCAGCAGGGCATTGAAAATATGCTCAAAGGCAGAACTTCCTTTGTAATTGCCCACAGACTGTCTACCATAAAGAAGGCAGACCGTATTTTTGTCATCGACCACGGCCGCATTCAGGAATCGGGCAGTCACGAAGAGCTGATTGCAAAGAAGGGACAGTACCACGATCTGTATCAGGCACAGTTCAAAAGCCTGAAAAGTGCAAAGACAATATAAAATGTATTGCTGACATATTGGACTATAGAGAAAAATACACTTCCGATGTTTGTTCGGAAGTGTATTTTTGACATTTATTTATTTTTTGCTATAATAGCAAAGACGGCTAAAAATTATGAGGAGATAAATAATAATGGAAAAATGTAAAAAAATTATAAATGCAGATAAAATAAGCTGGAAAGCAGTAATAATTTCAGCAGTAGTCTGCGGCTTCCTTACAGGATGTATTTTAAATCTTGAATCTTTGTTGATTAATACTTCATTATTCAATATAGGTACCTGCTTTGAATTTTGGATTTTTGCGGCAATGGTTATCATTTTACGTTCGGAAAAACCTTTGGAAGCGGCATTGAAAACCTTTGTGTTTTTCCTTATCAGTCAGCCGTTGGTATTTCTGGTGAAGGTTCCGTTCAGTGAGTTGGGATGGGGTGCATTCAAGGATTATCCGGGCTGGTTTGTATGGACAGTTCTGACATTCCCCGGGGCAATGATAATGTGGTTTGTAAATAAAAAGAATTGGCTGAGCGTTTTCCTGTATATGCTTCCGATATTGTTTTTGAGTGTCGAGTTTGCCGTGCATTTTGCTTACTTCGTAAGAAATATTCCGTGCCAGATTCTTGCACTTGTATTTATTCTGCTTCAGATAGTTCTGTATGTTCTGAACCTAACGGACAAGAAAAAAAGAATTGTTTTGTCGGTAATGAGTTCACTGGTTTTGATAGCATTGACATTTTTGCTCTTTAATAACTGATGAAAAAAGCACACAGAGGAGTAAATCTCTGTGTGCTTTTGTAATTTGAATTTATTCTTTTCTCACAGCAAGATCGCCGCCACCGCAAAGTAGATAAGCAGTGCCAGGGTATCTACGACAGTGGTGATAAAAGGGCTTGACATTATAGCAGGGTCAAAGCCCAGCTTTTTTGAAAGAATAGGCAGCGAACAGCCTATAAGCTTTGCGAAAACAACAGTAATAAGGATAGTCAGAGAAACGACCAGTGCAATAAGAACGGTAACATTTTCATCGCCGCATATGAGGCGGTCGAACAGCATTATCTTTACAAAGCTTGCGCCTGCAAGGGTAAGACCGCAGAGAGCGCCGACCCGAATCTCTTTCCATATTACCTTATATACATCGGAAAAATCTATCTCATCGAGGGACAGGCTTCGGATGATCGAAACTGCCGCCTGGCTGCCCGTATTGCCGCCGGTGTCCATAAGAACCGGAATGCAGGCAATGAGGAACACCGCGCTTGAGAGAAGAGAGGTGTTCGCAGAGATAATAAGGCTTGTAAAGGTAGCGGAAACCAGAAGGACAAGCAGCCACGGTATTCTCTTTTTCCATGTTTCGAAAACGCCTGTGCGCATATAGGTCTTGTCGGAAGGGTTTATTGCCGCCATTCTTTCGATATCCTCGGTGGCCTCCTCGGTGATAACGTCGATAGCATCGTCAACGGTTACGATACCTACAAGCCTTCCGCCGCCGTCAACAACGGGCATTGCAAGAAAGTCATAACGGCTGAGCTGATTTGCGACCTCTTCCTTGTCATCGAGTGTCTTTACGGAAATAACACTGGTCTCCATTATATCCTCGATAAGGGTGTCCGAGCTGTTGATAAGAAGATCCTTAGCCGAGACCATACCCTGCAGAACACGGTCGTTATCCGTTACATAGCAGGTGTAGATAGTTTCCTTGTCTACGCCCGTTCGCCTGATTCTGCGAATGGCATCGCGGACGGTCAGATCTTTTTTCAGGTCAACATATTCTGTTGTCATAATGCTGCCTGCGCTGTCCTTTGGGTACTTGAGCAGGTCGTTGATGGAGGCTCGCATTTCGGGAGAAGCATGACGAAGTATTCTCTTTACCACATTGGCAGGCATTTCCTCGATCATATCGACAGCATCGTCCATATACAGCTCATCGAGAACTTCCTTGAGCTCTGAGTCGCTGAAGGAGCGGATAAGCTGCTCCTGTACCTCACCGTCGAGATAGACAAAAACCTCCGCGGCAGGCTCCTTTGGCAGAAGTCTGAAAACAATGAGCAGCTGAGAGGGAGAAAGCTCCTCGAAAAGCTCGCCGATATCAACAGGCTCCTCTTCTTCGAGAATCTTTCTCAGCGTGAC
>JAZSNZ010000030.1:0-6686 GCA_045536645.1 Acutalibacteraceae bacterium | reverse complement strand
GACGGTGCTGAATGAGCTGATACTTTACAGCGCAGTCATTGCACATCTTGCAGCTGGGAGTGTTGCCGCAGTGGAAGCCCATGAAGGTATCCTTTATGTCGTAGGAGAACTTACCCTTGATGTCCTCATCGTAGATGTACTGAGGAACGGAGTTGTTTATATCGAGCAGAGTGACTGCATCATTGGAAACACAAGCACCGATATACTCGCTGAGTGCACCGTAGATATCAACCTCGCAGGCAACGGGAATACCCTTTGCAGCAAGGCGGGAGTTTACATAACAAGGCTCAAAGCCAAAGCTCTCGGGGAAAGCAGGCCAGCACTTGTCAGCAAAGACAACGTACTCTCTTGCGCCCTTGTGGTTTTCAGCCCAGTCAAGGAGAGTGAGCTCAAACTGAGCCATTCTCTCCAGCATATCGGGATAGTAGCGGCCTTCGCCCATTTCGGCGGCCATTTCCTCATATATAGAAGCGATTCTCTCGTCCTTCTCGTGAGCCTTGTAGGAAACCAAAAGGTCAAGCTCGGAGTTTTCTTCTATCTCAATGCCCAGCTCGTAAAGACCCTTGATGGGAGCATTGCAGGCAAAGAAGTCCTGAGGACGGGGGCCGAAGGTGATGATCTTGAGATTTCTGACACCGATAATACCGCGTGCAACGGGGACAAACTCACGGATCATTTCTACGCACTCTTCAGCAGTGCCAACGGGATATTCGGGGATATAAGCCTTGAGGTGACGCATGCCGAGATTGTAGGAGCAGTTGAGCATACCGCAATAAGCATCGCCGCGTCCGTTTATCATGTCGCCGTCACCCTCTGCAGCAGCTATGTACATGACAGGACCGTCAAACTTCTGGCAGAGCAGAGTTTCGGGAGTCTCGGGGCCGAAGTTGCCGAGGAAGACGACCAGAGCATTGCAGCCTGCCTTCTTTACGTCTTCGAGAGCAGCGAGAGCATCCTTCTCGTTTTCGACGGTAACAGGGCACTCATAAAGACCCTCACCGTATGCTTTTACGATAGCCTCACGGCGCGAGATGGAAAGTCCGATAGGGAAGCAGTCACGGGATACGGCAACAATGCCGAGCTTTACATCAGGGATGTTTTTCATAGCATGATTCTCCTTTGTATAATCAGATATAAAAGAATATATTACTATCCTATTGTTCCAATTGTAACATATATGAAGAAAAAACGCCACACTATTTTATAATTTTGGCTATAATTCCATAAAAACAGGACAAATTGTATTTTATTTTCGGTTTTTTGTAGAATCTGTGCTGCTGGAATGCTAAAATAAAGACAAAAGGACGGTGAATGCATAATGCGATATGTTCGAGATAACTGCTCGGTGCGGTCTGGAACCTGACAACGGTCGTATCGAGCGGAATAAATGTTGTCAGTTGACTGCACCTTATTGAAATAATTAAAAGGAGTAGTTAATAATGAAAACAAATGAACTGATAAATTTCTGGAAAAGCGAAGAGGCGGCTGCTCACATTCACGGCTGGGATTTTTCTCATATAGAGGGAAGATACACAGAGGAAACCGATCTGCCGTGGAGTTACCGTGATACCATCCTTCGTTTTCTCAGATCTGATATGAAGATACTTGACATGGATACAGGCGGCGGAGAATTTCTGCTGTCGCTTGGGCATCCGTATACAAACACAAGCGCAACGGAAGGCTATCCGCCGAACATAGAGCTGTGCAGCCGGGAGCTTCTGCCTCTGGGAATAGATTTCAAGGCAGCCGACTGCAAAGGCGAACTGCCATTTGAAAATGACAGCTTCGACCTTGTGATAAACCGCCATGGTGATATCAATGCAAAAGAGATAAACCGTGTTTTGAAAAACGGAGGAGTTTTCATCACAGAGCAGGTAGGTGCGGAAAACGACCGTATACTGACCGAGCTTCTGCTGCCAGACATAACTGGAAGTCCGTTTCCCGAGCAGTACCTGAGTGTGATCTCCGACAGATTCAAAGCAGCAGGCTTTGATATCCTGCAGGAGCAGGAGTGCCATCGCCCGATAAAGTTCTTCGATGTTGGAGCGCTGGTGTGGTTTGCACACATCATAGAATGGGAATTTCCCGGCTTTTCGGTGGATAAATGTACCGACGAGCTTTTGCAGGTACAGAGGATACTGGAAGAAAAGGGCTGCATAGAAGGCGAGATTCACAGATTCCTTCTCGTTGCTAAAAAAGCATAAATTATTAAAGAGGTGTCCCTCAGGGGACACCTCTTTTCATAGTTACAAAAATTTTCTTATATCCACAGCAAGCTTCTCTTCGAGATTGATAAGCCTTTTTGTAATATCCTTTGATACTTCATCGGCGGCTTCATACTTGTTTAGATACTTGTTCAGCGATTTAACACCCATATTGCAGCCGTCGGTAATGAGATCGGCGATGGTGTGATCGGATTCGTCGACTACAAGCTTTACATTTGTTTTCATCCACGACATGCCTTTTGCAATAGGATTAGGGTCTTTGCCTTCATCCTCGTATCTGTCAAGCATTTCCTGAAGCTCGGTATCAAGCTTATCGTGTTCGTTCTTGCAGTCGGTAAGCATTTTTTTTAAATTCACCATTGTGGACGAAGCTCAGCACATCATCAATAGAGGATACGCCCATCTTTACTCCCGCGTCGCACTCGCGCAGGAGCTTTATCGTATCTGCTTCGATCATAAATAATCATTCCTTTCTTTTGTAATTGTGCCCGCTATAGAAGGATGTATGAATTTCGGTTGCGTAATAACAAGAAGAATGATATTATATGTAACAGAAAAAGATGAAGAAAAGGTGAAGCGGTATGGGAAGAAAGCTCAGCGACATATATTGGATATTTGCTGTCATATGGTATCTGGTCGGTGTGGCGTTTAATATATTCGTTATCACAAGTGCGATAAGAGAAAGAAAATGGGAATTGCTCTTCGTTACCGTCCTGTGGCTTGCTGTGACATTTACAGTGCGTGCGGCACGCCATAAAATCGAAAAGGTACGCAAGGAGAAGGAGCTTAAAAAATCACAGGAATACAGAGCGGCAAACATCGAAGAGATCTCTGTCGAGGACGAAAGATTCGGCAGAATAGTGTTTGAATATGATAAGAACACGGGACTTATGGAAACTGAGGATTATAAGCTTGAAAAGCCTCTCGAAAGACACGAACTGATATTCAATACGGAAACAGAGGGCAAAGACCCTGCAAAAATCATAAATGCCATAGGCTATGTTTATGATCATCATAAAGAGATACTTGAAAAGATGTACATATACACAGTTGAGGCTTGCAGAGACTACGATGAAAAGGACAAGAACGGAAAACCCTACGACCTTTCCTACGTACGCAAAAACCTCGATATATCGTATATGTATGCATTTGATTATGAAAACGAGGTCTATGTGAATTTAACGGGCAGTATTTGCGGAGATGACGGAAACGACCTGCTGGGCTGTCACAGTGTAACGGCAGAAATAAAATTACTGATGGGCGAAGAAATAACCGTACAGGAAATAATAACAGGTCTCGAAGGATAAAAAGAAGCAGAGAACGCCATTGGCATTCTCTGCTTTTGTCATATGTTTTCCTTTGTGATGTTTCTGACCCACTTGTATTTCATATAGTGATGATACACAGCAGGAATCTTTACAAATTCATCAAGGGTAAGAATTGCTGCAACGGCAAGCACAGGCAGCTTGAGGACGAATGCAGCGATCATGCCGAGCGGTACGACAACGACCCAGAGAGTGATGACGTCGCACCACATACCGAATTTTGTATCGCCGCCGGAGGGGAAGATACCCGAAATAATAGTGGAATTGAGAGAATTTCCGATGATATAATAGGAAGCCATCAGCATCATGAACTTAAGATAATACTGTGCCTGAGGCTCGAGAGTGATGACATTGAGTACAAGGGGAGTAAGAGCGAGGATAACAAGCCCTGAGCCTATACCTATCCAGATTGAGAATCGCACAAAGCTGCCGCCTGCGGCCTTTGCCTTTTCAAATTCATTTCTGCCGAGCATTCCGCCTAAAATGATACCGACACCTGCGGAAATACCCCAGCAGAGGCTTGCGATAATGACCCTGACTATGCTTGCAATGGAATTTGCCGCAGTGGCATCTGAACCGAGATGCCCCATAATAACAGAGTACATGGTAACGCCGCCGCCCCAGCCGATCTGATTTATCAGCAGAGGGATTGAGTATTTCCAGTAATCTCTGTGCAGTCCCTTTGTTTTCGAGCGGAACATCAGCCCTATTCTCAGCGGAGGACATTTTTTGGCGATTATTGCAATAAGAACAATCACGGTCTCAAAAACTCTTGCCAGAACCGTAGCCAGCGCAGCGCCTGCAATGCCCATTTCGGGAAAAATCCACAGCCCGAAGATAAAGCACGCATTTAGAATTATGTTAACCACCACTGCGGCAGAACCTATAAATGAGCTGAGTCCTGCCCTGTCGCATACCTTCATCATGCCGAAATACGCCTGAGTAAAACCGGTGAGCAGATAGGAGGCGGAAACAGTACGCAGATAAACACCGCCCGCTTTAATAAGCGCAGGATCCTTTGTGAAAAAGAACATTATCTGTTCGGGGAAAATAAGAGTGGCAAGGGTAAATATCAGACCTGCCAGCAGAGAATACCGCATGGTGATAGCCAGAACTTCTTCGGTAGTTTTCCTGTCGCCCTTGCCCCAGTACTGAGCGGCGAGAACGGTAAGACCGAAAACAAAGGCTCCGTAAAACAGGCTGAACACAAAAGCAACCTGCCCTGCAAGGGAAGATGCGGAGAGGGAGTCCTGATCGAGAAATCCCAGCATGAATGCATCACTGGCTGTCACAAGTGATGACATCAGGTACTGAAATGCTATGGGAGCGACAATGGTGAAGAGTTTTTTGTACAGGTCTTTTTTGAAGGCTTTATCCTTTTTGTAGTTCATGGATACAACTCCGATGGTGTATAATTTTTGCACAAGCGACGCTATTATAGTACAAAACATGATGGATAACAATACGCCAAACAATCGATAAATAACGGTGTTTGCAATCAGTTTTTATTCATTTTTCCTGTATTGTAAACGTGTAATTTTCAACTATCAGGCAATACATCTTTTTGTACATTTTTTTGCTCAAAAACAAGGAGAAATTATTGATTATATGTTGATATGTATAAAAGGTTGGTGTATAATAATACACGTATACGTAGTATCTAGGCTGAAACATAATAAAGTTGCGTAAAATGCCGAAAAGGCGGGTGAGAGGCATATGAAAAAAATCAGCAAAGAGAATAAGTGGATGATCCTTATTGCGGCTGCATTCATTATTACTGTAGCACTTATAGTTGCGTATTATGAATGGATGCAGGCAGACAATAAGAAAATTCATTATGCAGAGCTGACAGAGTCTGCATTTGACGGGGAGAAATTCGTGCTTGACGATTTCAATGCTGCAATAAAGCTTCGCGGCGGAGATTCGGGAGCATGGCTCAAGGATCCGATACTTGATGAGGACGGCAATGAAATACACGGTCCCAGTGTGGGAATGATCTATGAGCTTACCCTTACAAACACCTCCGATGCAAAGATAACCGACTGGAGAATGCAGCTTTACATGCCGGAATTTCTCTGGGTGAACAATGCATGGAACGGAACCATGGAGTTTCATCAGAACAGCGGCGGAAAAGAGCTTGTGCAGGAGCTTGACCTGAGGGAGTTTACAAAGAAGGAAATACTCCTTGACCACTACATAGACCACACAGGTCCCATGATTCCGCTCGAGCCCGGCGACAGCATTGTCTACATTCCCAGCAAGGCAGACAACGAAAAGCCACTCGACCCTCACAGCAACAGTGAAGACTCAAAGATAACGGCACTTATCGGATTTATAGTTTATTTCCCAGACCAGGGACTTGACTACTCAACGACCTTTGACACAGCGACCTTCAGTTATTCGCTGCAGAGAAACCCCTGGAACTCTCCGATATTCATTACACTTATCTGTCTGATGGGATTGTGGGGAGTGCTGCTGATAGCGGTTATAATCTCACAGATAAGAGTGCGAAAGCTGCTGCGTCAGCAGAAGCACGACGCAAAGATAATAGAGCAGTCAATTAATACCTTCATCAATTTTATTGAAGCGAAGGATCCCAGCACAAAGGGTCATTCCGAACGGGTTGCAAAAATCGCCTATGCGCTGGCTGTTGATATGGGCTACTCACCCCGTGAGTGCAACCGTATCTACTACATAGCGCTGATGCACGACTGCGGAAAGATTTCAATTCCCGCAAATATTCTCCGAAAGCCCGGAAAGCTTACGGAGGAAGAATACGAGGAAATCAAGAGACATACCGTATACGGCGAAAAGATGCTCAGAGACTTTACCTCCATTGACGGTATCGACTTAGGCGTCATGTATCATCATGAGAGGTATGACGGCGCAGGCTATCCCAAGGGACTTTGCGGCGAGGAGATACCGAAGATTGCGAGAATAATCTGCGTTGCAGATGCGCTGGACGCAATGAACAGTAGCAGATGCTACCGCCCGAGGCTCACAAAGGAGGAAATCCTTCATGAGCTTGAGAGCAACAAAGGTAAGCAGTTTGACCCCGATGTAATAGAGTACTTGTTCAAGCTGATAAGGCAGAATGTTATTACCATAGGAGAATAAAAACCACTAGTAAACTAGT
>JAZSNZ010000324.1:0-4952 GCA_045536645.1 Acutalibacteraceae bacterium | reverse complement strand
GTAAACGATGTTAAGCCGGGCGGCGTTTTCCTCATCAACTGTCAGTGGACCCCTGAGGAGCTTAATAAACATATGCCCGCCGAGGCTAAGCGCTATATTGCTCAGAACAATGTTCAGCTTTATACCGTTAACGCTATCGACCTTGCCGCCGAGATTGGTCTTGGCAAGCGTACCAATACCGTTCTTCAGTCTGCATTCTTCTCCCTCTCGAAGGTTCTGCCCGAGGCAGAGGCTATCGGCTATATGAAGGAAAAGGCCCAGAAGTTTATGAAGAAGGGTAAAGAAATCGTTGAGATGAACGAGAAGGCTATCGATGCGGGTGCTACCGCGTATGTTAAGGTTGAGGTTCCCGCCGATTGGGCTACCGCTACCGATAACGACGCTGCTGTAAACACCGGCGATACTTCGAAGCTCGTTAAGATGGTTGACAGCATTATGAAGCCCGTTTCCAAGATGGACGGCGATCTCCTTCCCGTTTCCGCTTTCATTGACCACGCTGACGGTTCCTTCGAGCAGGGTGCTTCCGCTTACGAGAAGCGCGGTGTTGCTGTTACCGTTCCCGAGTGGAATGCTGAGAGCTGTGCAAAGTGCAACAAGTGTGCATTTGTATGTCCTCATGCTACCATCCGTCCCTTCGCTCTCAATGAGGCCGAGAAGGCTGCTGCTCCCGCTGACATGAAGGTTTCTCCGAAGCCCATTGTCAAGACCGACTACACCTACACCCTCGCTGTTTCTCCCATGGACTGCATGGGCTGCGGCGTATGTATCGGCGTATGTCCCACCAACTCCCTCAAGATGGTTGCTCGTGAGTCTCAGGATGCTCAGCAGGCAGTATTTGATTACTGTGTTGCCAACGTTACCGAGAAGCCCGAGACAACTGCTACCATGAGCGTTATCTCCAGCCAGTACAAGCAGCCCCTCCTCGAGTTCTCCGGCTCCTGTGCAGGCTGTGCTGAGACTTCCTATGCACGTCTCATCACCCAGCTCTTCGGTGACAGAATGTACATCTCCAACGCAACAGGTTGTTCCTCCATCTGGGGCGGTCCTGCTGCTACCTCTCCTTACACCACCAATAAGGATGGTCACGGTCCTGCTTGGGCTAACTCCCTCTTCGAGGACAACGCTGAGCACGGCTTCGGTATGTACCTCGGTCAGAAGGCTCTCCGCGATCGTCTTATCAATGACGTTAAGGAAATCGCAGAGAACACCTCCAACGCTGACGTAAAGGCTGCTGCTGAGGCTTACCTCGCAACTGTCAACGACGGTGCTAAGAACACTGAGGCTTCCAAGGCTCTCGTTGAGGCTCTCAAGGGCTGCGGCTGCGATTGCGCTGCTTGCAAGGACGTTCTCGCTCACAGCGAGTTCCTCTCCAAGAAGTCCGTATGGATCTTCGGCGGCGACGGTTGGGCATACGACATCGGCTTCGGCGGTGTTGACCACGTTCTCGCTTCCGGCCAGGATGTAAACATCATGGTATTTGATACCGAGGTTTACTCCAACACCGGTGGTCAGGCTTCCAAGGCTTCCCAGATCGGTCAGGTTGCACAGTTCGCTGCTGCAGGTAAGGCTATCTCCAAGAAGTCCCTCTCCGAGATCGCTATGAGCTACGGTTATGTTTATGTTGCTCAGATCGCTATGGGCGCTGACATGAACCAGACCCTCAAGGCAATCATGGAGGCTGAGGCTTATCCCGGTCCCTCCCTCATCATCGGCTACGCTCCCTGTGAGATGCACAGCATCAAGGGCGGTATGGTAAACTGCCAGGCTGAGATGAAGAAGGCTGTTGACGCAGGTTACTGGAACATGTTCCGTTACAACCCTGCACTCAAGGCAGAAGGCAAGAACCCGTTCACCCTTGACAGCAAGCCTGCAACTGCAAGCTATCGTGACTTCATCATGAACGAGGCACGTTACTCCTCCCTCACCCGTTCCTTCCCCGAGCGCGCTAACGAGCTCTTCGCTCAGGCTGAGGAAGCTTCCGTTGCACGTTATGAGCATCTGGTCAAGCTCCAGACTCTCTACGGCAAGAACGAGGGCTAATCTGTAAAGCTTCAGTTTTAGCTTAAAATTAAGGCGGTACGCAAAAGCGTACCGCCTTTTGTTTTTACAATATATTCAATTTATGTTTGTACCATTTCTTTGTTTGCCCAAAGAAATGCCCCTAAGGAGGAGGGGTCCTAAACAACCAAAGAGGAAATCCCTCTTTGTAATCTACCTATATGCCATGTGGAATTGTTTGGGTTGTTTAGTCCGTTTTTATTGAACGTAGTAAGTTTATATAGTATAATACTTTTGAAATCAAAAAACTCTGAGGTTAATTATGCTTATAAAATTTTACGACAATGTTGACGACAGCCTTTTGAAATTTGCTGTTATCGTTTCAAAGCACAACGGCAAATGGGTTTTCTGCAAGCACCAAAATAGAAATACTCTGGAAATTCCGGGCGGACACAGAGAAGAGGGCGAAAACATCTGTGACACAGCAAAACGTGAACTGTATGAAGAAACAGGGGCTATAGATTTTAAAATAGATCCTGTCTGCGTGTATTCTGTAACGTCTTCTGATTGTCAGGAAACCTTCGGTCTGCTGTTCTTTGCCGACATTTCAGCCTTTGAAGCAGAGCTGCACAGTGAAATTGAGAGAATTTATCTTCTCGACGATCTCCCCGACAATTGGACTTACCCTCTTATTCAACCAAAACTTATTGCAGAAGTCGTCAGACGCGGCATTTGCTGAAGGGAGTTATATTATTATGAAAAAGAAAATACTTATATCAATTATCGCAGTCATAATTGCTGCCGTTCTGCTTACCCCCATGCCGATTCGTTACAGGGATGGCGGGACTGTTGAGTATTCTGCTGTTTTATGGGGTGTGACAAAGCACCATTCCATTGCAGAGCACAATGGGCAGATGGGCATTGAAACAGGTGTTACTGTCAGGATTCTGTGGTTTGAGGTGTACAGTAATTTCCCTGATGAATTTATTGCAGATTAGGCAAAAGGACTGTCCTACGAGACAGTCCTTTTTTATATCTCTAACTTTTCAAAACACTATGATGCTTTTATGTACTTTATATATTCGTAATTTTTTCGTCGCTTGCCACTGTGTTCATAAAGGCGTACACTTCATCTCTCAGCTTCTGTCTTGCCTCTTTCTCGGGCAGTGACATATCGGGATAAAAGGGCTCGCTGAGGGTTACTGTTATTTTGGGATATGCATTTTTGAATATCTTTCTCTGACGGTATGTGGTTGTAAAAGCGACACACGGCACATTCATGGCAACGGGGTAAGAGAAGGAGGTTGCCTTGAACGGACGGATGCCTGTATAGTAAGGCCATATATGAGCCTCGGGGTAAATCGTCACCACGCGCTTCTGCTTTATGCGAGTCTCAAGCGCCTGTCTGAACGGTTTGTATCCTTTCAAATCAGTCGGCAGAGGCATTCCTCCAAGCATCAGCACAAGCTGACGTATTCCTTTTATTGACACAGCATCGGGGTTTACAACTATATGCGCCTTTTGGGGGAAGGTACAGAGAGACGGCGTGAATGCATCCATCACACCCTGAGTATGGTTTCCATATAGGAAATAGCCCGTTTTTTTCAGCGCCTTAAGCGCTTTTCGGTTCTTTATCTTCAGTCCGTAAGCAACTTTTCCAAACAGAAACACAAGAGGTGTCACGATAAGCCTGTACACTATAAATTCGCATATCTGCCAGAGTATATTGCGGTTTACAAAGGTAAAATCAGAGGTCACCTCGCAGGTGTTTATACTCGTTCCTGCAAAATCATCATTAAGCTCATCGCTGTAATATCTTACCTTAGACTGCTCCATTCCCGATCCCCTCTGCATTCTCTGTTACATCAAAGAGCATCTGCTCCATTTTATCCATACATACATCCTGGTCAAACTGCTTTGTATAGCCAAGATATTCGTTTCTTCTCTCTGCCTTCTCTTTCGGGTGAGTCAGCCACCAGTCAATTTTCTCTGCAAGGTCTGTGCTGTCGTTGCACTTAAAAAGATTCTTTTCGTCCAGTGCGAAAAATCTTGTAGCACTTCTGGGAGAATTTGATATGACAGGCACCACACCGCAGGAAATGGCCTCGAGGCATGATATAGCCTCTATCTCTATTTCCGCAGGGTGTACATAAAGATCGGCGCAGTTTATCATGTCAAGCAGCTCTCTGCGTGAAAAGAACTTAAATAGCGGTTTATTGGGGAGCTTTTCCGACTGCTTCTCAAGCTTTTCCTTCAAAGGTCCGTCTCCTGCAAACACAAGCTGTATCTTTTCTGCAAATTCTGATTTTTCCACTGCATCTATCAGAATTTTATGTGATTTTTCCTTGCTGTATCGTCCTGTAAACAGTATAATGAATTTATCACTGTATTCGGAGGGTCTGTCTGATTCTGAAGGCACAAAAGCCTTGTTGACTCCGTTTGAAATCACATAGGCGTTTGTTTTTCGCCCCTCAGTCTCAAACGTGCTTCGTATAAACTCTGTGGGGTAATGCACTGCATCAACATACTTATAGAAGTTTTTGTAGAAGACTCTGTAGGTGGTGTTGTTTGCTATCTTGCTGTTTCGCAGAAATATGTGCGATGTAAAATTCTCTGCCTGACAGTGAAAGCCTGCTGTGACGGGTATTCCCATTTGCTTTGCAATCTTCATGGACTTTGTTCCGAGCAGGAACGGGGTCATTATATGAACAACGTCTGCTCCTGAGAGAGCCTGACGTATTACCTCGCAGTCGCACTTTGCAATGCAGACTCCGTTTTTGGCAACGTAATTATTCAGCGGTCCGAGATTAAGCTTGGGTACAACAAAATAACCTTCTGTGTTGATTTTATCTGCATCGGGACACAGTATTCTGACCTCATGTCCCTTGCTCCTAAGGCTTCGTATGAAATTCATTGCAGCTATCGTTGTCCCGTTGTTTTCTTCTCCCAGTACA
>JAZSNZ010000159.1:0-3042 GCA_045536645.1 Acutalibacteraceae bacterium | reverse complement strand
TGAAGGACTTGAGGCTGTTCGCAAGCGCCCGGGTATGTACATCGGCTCAACAGGCCCGAGAGGTCTGCACCATCTTGTATATGAGATAGTCGATAACTCCATCGACGAGGCTCTTGCAGGCTTCTGTGACAAGATTCTTGTTTCCATCGAGGACGGGGACATCATAAAGGTCTCTGACGACGGACGAGGAATCCCTGTTGCGATCCAGAGCAAGACAGGTCTGCCCGCAGTCGAGGTCGTTTTTACAATCCTCCACGCAGGCGGTAAGTTCAATAACAGCGTATATAAAGTTTCCAGCGGTCTTCACGGCGTTGGTGCATCTGTTGTAAATGCCCTTTCCGAGTGGCTGGAAGTCCGTGTTCATCAGGACGGAAAAATTCATTATATGCGTTTTGAGCGCGGCAAGAAGGTCGACGGCATAAAGATAATCGGCGATACCGACAGAACAGGTACAGAAGTAACCTTCAAGGCTGACCCCGAGATTTTTAAGGAAACAACCGTTTACGATTTCTCCATTCTTGAGACAAGACTTCGTGAGCAGGCATTCCTCAATGCAGGCGTTCACATCGAGCTTGCTGACAACCGCACCGAGGACGGCAGAAAGGAAGTTTTCCACTACGAAGGCGGTATTCGTGAGTTTGTAACCTTCATTCACAATAAAACAGGTGCAGAGCTGCTGCACAACGATGTTATCTATCTTAAAAAGACCGATGAAGAGGCTCAGTGCGAGATAGAAATCGCAATGCAGTACAACACCGACTATAACGACAATACATATTCCTTTGCAAATAACGTCCGCACTATCGACGGCGGTACCCATGAGGACGGCTTCAAGACCGCTCTGACCCGCTGTATCAACGATTACGGCAGAAAGTTCAATCTCCTGAAAGATGCCGACCGCAACTTAACGGGCGAGGAAGTCCGAGAGGGACTTACCTGCATAATTTCTGCAAAGGTCATGGAGGCTCAGTTCGAGGGTCAGACAAAGGGTAAGCTGGGCAACACAGAAGTCCGAGGCCTTACTGCCGCCTGCGTAACAAAGAATCTTGCAACCTATCTCGAGGAAAATCCTGCCGTAGGTAAGGCAATTGTAAATAAATCCCTTGAGGCAGCCCGTGCCCGAGAAGCAGCGAGAAAAGCAAAGGAAAGCGTTCGTCGTAAGAGCGCACTTGATTCTGCACGTCTCCCCGGTAAGCTTGCCGACTGCATAAGCAACAAGCCCGAGGAATGCGAAATCTACATCGTAGAGGGTGACTCTGCAGGAGGCTCCGCAAAGGGCGGACGTGACAGACAGACCCAGGCTATCCTGCCTCTCTGGGGTAAGATGCTCAATGTCGAAAAAGCACGTCTTGACAAGGTATATGGCAATGATAAGCTCACTCCCGTTGTACTTGCCCTTGGCTGCGGAATAGGCGAGGATTTTGATCTTTCCAAGCTTCGTTATCACAAGGTCGTTATCATGGCCGATGCTGACGTTGACGGCTCTCACATCAGAATCCTGCTTCTGACCTTCTTCTTCCGCTTCATGAAGCCTCTTATCGAGGCAGGTCATATTTATCTTGCACAGCCTCCTCTTTATGAGATAACTCCCAAGAAGGGCAAGAAGGTAGAGTTCGACGCCTACTCCGACGAAGAGAGAGACAAGATACTGGAAGAGCTTAAGGGACAGGCAACAGTCAAGCGCATAAAGGACGCTGACGATCCCTCCAGAAAGCATTACAAGATAACAAAGAAAGTATCAAAGTACTACGCTTACTCCGACGAGCAGAGAGATGAGTTTCTTGCAGAGCTGGGCGGAGCTGAAAAGGTACAGAGATACAAGGGTCTCGGTGAAATGAACCCCGACCAGCTGTGGGAAACCACAATGGACCCCGAGGTAAGACTCATGCAGAGAGTTACAGTCGAGGATGCAGCAGCGGCAAGCGAGATGTTCTCCATACTTATGGGCGAAAAGGTCGAGCCGAGAAAATTATTTATCGAGCAGAACGCCAAGTATGTAACAAACCTGGACGTTTGATTATATACAAAACGTAATATATTATATGACTAATACTAAAAGTAAAAAGAAACAGCTTCGGCATTATGAGGTCGAGATCCGCACTGTTATGCAGGATTCGCTGAGTTTCATATCCTACCTTATAGAAAAAAAGCACTATAAACTCAGAAATCCTCTCAATCTTCTTTTCCGTCTGACGGTGGCGGCTGTAATGTACCTTTCAGCCTGCATAGTCAGCTTGGCAATATACAAGCTTGGCATAGATGAGTGGATAAGAATTGCCTTTTCTGTTATCACAGGCATAATTATTGTAAGGGTATTTCTTCTTCTAAGACCCCGTTATAAGAATATCAGAACAGAAGAATTGATGGAGTATGTGGCCGATTCCACACTGCCTCCGGAAGAGAAAAAAGAAAAAATCGCTTTTTACAATTTCGGCGAAGAAGGATTTTCAACCAATTCATATTATAATCAGACAGAGACAGTTTTCCACAGATATAAGGACCTTGCAAGAGCAATTGAATTTGAAAAAGGTATCGTATTGATATATCAGGACAAGAGCATCGGAACACGAATCTATTGTGTGCCGACAAGATTTTTCAATGAAGATGCAGAAGATTTTCTTCTTGACAGACTAAAAAAGAAAATGGGCAGAAGATACAGATACGAAGACTCCATGGTAAACCTGATGGACGAGGACGGAAACTTTATCCTCTGATAACCTACCGAAAGGAACGAACATAAATGAGCGACGAGCTGAAGAACAACGGCGAGCAGGAGCTTTTGCCGGAAGTCAGCAGTGAGGAATCAAGAATAACGAACGTAGACATAATCAGTGAGCTTAAAAAAGCATTCATTGACTATTCCATGTCCGTTATCGTATCCCGAGCACTGCCTGATGTACGCGACGGATTCAAGCCTGTTCACCGCAGAATTCTCTATACAATGTACGAAGAGGGCATCACTGCCGACAGTCCCACAAAGAAGTGCGCTTCTGCCGTCGGTAACGTGCTGGCAAAGTACCACCCCCATGGCGACGCATCTGT
>JAZSNZ010000044.1:0-6786 GCA_045536645.1 Acutalibacteraceae bacterium | reverse complement strand
ACTCACGTAGCAGATGCAAGAACCTGCATTCTCCACCCCGCTTCCACAACTCACCGTCAGCTTACTGACGAAGAGCTTGTAGCCTGCGGCGTATCCCCCGACCTGCTCAGACTTTCTGTCGGTATTGAAAATGTCGAGGATATCATCAATGACCTTTCTCAGGCATTCGATGCAGTAAACAAATAATTGAACATATGCAAAAACAGCGTCAGAAGATAAAATCTTCCGACGCTGTTTGATTTATTTCTTATATTATATTTACTCAATAAGTTCAATAACATCTTTTATATCAGAAATTAGGTTGACTCCTTTGCTTTCAAGAAGCGCCTTTGTCTGATGCCCCTTCGGTATTACGACATATTCTGCTCCGATACCTTCAGCGGTATCTCTGTCATGGGTCATATCTCCCACTACAAGTGTTCTTTCAGGGAAGATGCCATTTTTTTCAAGATAAAGCCTTGCTCGCTCCGTTTTGCTGCCGATGAGCAGATCATCAGCACCCAGCATTTCATCAAAAAAGCCATCTATTCCAAAGGCTGCCGCATCTCTTCGCACCTTATCCTTGTGACTCGAGGAAACAATAGCCTGTTTGATGCCCATTTTCTGCAACGTCTCAAGCACATCTGCCGTACCCTCATGAAGTGAAGCTGTTCTGACCCTTATGTCATAGTATTTTGAAAACCACACAACAAGCTTATCAAAAGGTGCCTTATCGGGATAGAACAGATAATCATAATAATGATCCATTCCGTCACGCATATAGTGATAGTAATCTGACATTTCTATCAGAGGCCTGCCAAGGTCATTCAAAATATCATTCACTGCACCGCAGGCAATGTGAACATCGTTTATAAGTGTTCCGTTCCAATCCCAGATTACACAGTCAAATCTGCTCATAGCATTTCTCCTGTAAGCTCAAAGGGGACTATGCCATGCTCTGATGCAAATTTTTCGGCCTCTTTGAAAAATTCATCGCATAAAAGCTTCGGAGAATGTGCATCCGAGCCAATGATTACCTTTGCCCCGTATTCTGCAGCCTTATCCCAGAACCGCCAGTACGGATACAGATATCTTTCAGTGCCGTCCCAATTGAACACGCCGCGTCTCATACCGTTTGCATTAATCTCAAGGGGAATGCCTGTTTCAACCGCTGCCTTGAGAATAATATCTGCAGCCTCGTCCGCCTCTTTGCAGTGCTGTTTCATTGTGTAAACATAAAGGTCAGGGTGAGCAATAAATGAATAAAGCCCTGTTTCCATAGCCTCAACCATCGCCTTTGCGTAGGGCAGAAACTCGCTTTTGTCCTTAAGCAGAAAAGAATCGTGCCGCTCGCCCTTGCCATCAAGGAAAGAGTGCGGGCCTAAAGCAAAATAATCGACATCCTCACGCGCCTTGAGTTCTCTGAGAAAAGGAACATCAGCACGCATATATTCATACTCAAAGCCTGAATACACCTTTATCCTGTCGCTGTACTTTTCCTTGAGACGTGACAGTGTTCCGAGATAATCATCAATATCCTCCCAGAGCATTCTGTAGCCTATCGTATTGGTAGGTTCCGGACCATGGTCGGAAATTCCGATTTCGGTAAAACCGCATCTTATAGCTTCGAGAACATAGTCCTCCTCACTGCCGTCGGCATGGAGACAGCGATAGGTATGAGTATGAAAATTTGTTTTTATCATCAGATCACCTTGATTTTGAATACTTCATATGACCAGCCAAAGGGGTTGATATTCAGAAGAACTATTGCTGCGATCAACAGCAGACTGCCTATAAGCATGACGAAATCAGCAAAGCCGAATTTCGGCACGTTGAGCTTTGTTCTGTTCCCGTCTCCTGTGTAGCAGCGGCACTCCATTGCTGTAGCAAGGTCGAATGCACGGCGATATGAGGACACAAAAAGAGGAATAAGAATGGGAACAAGTGCCTTGGCCTTTTTCAGTAATCCTCCGCTGTCAAGGTCTGCACCTCTCGCCTTCTGGGCACTCATTATTTTCTCAGTTTCCTCAAGCAGTGTGGGGACAAAGCGAAGTGCTATTGTCATCATCATTGAAAGCTCATGAACCTTCACTCTGAATATCTTCAGAGGAGAGAGAATCCATTCTATCGCACCTGTCAGAGTTGTAGGTGATGTAGTAAAGGAAAGCACACTGCTGCAGACTATCAGCGATACAAGACGCAGTGCAATAAGAACACACTGTCTGATGCCCTCTGAATAAATCTCTATCTTCCACCATGAAAACAGAGGATCTCCCTCGCCTTTGACGTAAAAGATATTCAGCGCTGCAGAAAGCAGCAGTACTATCCATATCGCTTTGAGCCCTTTGAAATAAAGCTTTACGGGAACTGATGTGAGCAGAACGGAAATGAGTGTCATGAATATCATAACACCTACAGCAAGCAGATTATTTGCTGCAAAAATGAGAACTATCATCATTATTAGCCAGAGGAGCTTTGTTCTCGCATCCAGCTTATGGAAAAATGATCTTCCCGGGAAATACTGTCCCAATGTAATATCACTCATCGCCGACGCCTCCCTTTCCAAGCAGACGCACAGCTTCCCTTACGCCGTCCTCAACATTGAATACCGTATCTTTTGTATAAAATCCGAGTTTGCGAAGCTCTGCAAAAACCTGTGTAATCTGAGGAAGCTTAAGTCCCATTGCGGAAAGCTCGTCAGAATGTGAAAACACATCCTTTACAGAGCCATGCATACGGAGCTTTCCGTCATTGAGCACAAAAACTTTCTCTGCTCTTGCCGCAACGTCCTCCATGGAATGAGACACAAGTATTATTGTCGCACCTGTTTCCTGCCTGTATTTGTCAACAAGATCGAGTACTGTCTCTCTGCCCATAGGGTCAAGTCCTGCAGTGGGTTCATCGAGAATAAGCACCTTCGGTGCCATTGCCATAACACCTGCAATGGCTGCACGGCGCTTTTCACCGCCCGACAAATCAAATGGAGATTTATCGAGCAGAGATGTAATGCCTACAAGCTTTGCGGTATCTTCCACAATTGCCTTTATTTCATTGTCATCGTAGCCCTGATTTGTAGGACCGTACGCAATGTCTTCCCTTACCGTTTCGGCAAAAAGCTGGTATTCAGGAAACTGAAATACCATTCCTACCTTGAATCGGACTTTCTTTATCTCCTTAGGCTTTGCCCATATGTCACGTCCGTCGAGAAGCACCTTTCCCGACGTAGGCCTGAGCAGACCGTTGAGCATCTGCACAAGGGTCGACTTACCAGAGCCTGTATGTCCGATAACGGCAATATATTCTCCCTGCTCTATCTTCAGAGAGCACCCTTTTAGTGCCGTGCGCTCAAAGGGTGTTCCTGCACCATAGGTCAGGGTCAGGTTTTTTGTTTCAATTACTGCCATTTTTTATTCCTTACCTGTAGTTTAATCTGCTGTCTTTGAAGCCTTTTTCAATGCAGCATCGTTCTTTTTTACCGCCTTGCTTATCTCTGCCTTTGGCGGAATTTTTGGTGAGGCAAAATCCTCCTGTATAAAACGAATATACCTCTTTGCCTCTGCCCTGGTATCGCACTTGAAAATATAGATGTAATCGCCTGTGACTTCACTGCCTGCACCCATTGTTCTGACATGAGTGTGAAGCTTTGTCCCAAGTCTTCTCAGAATCTTTTCGTGAGGATTTTTGTAGGAACGGTCAAAACGGCGTGCAGCACAGCCCACAACAGAGCCTGCATCTGCGCTTGCCTCTGCGCTCTCACCTGTCTTGAGCTTTGCCCACACATCGTATACATCGCTGCCTGCAGCACAGCACATTGCATCTGTTATATATTCCGCAGGAGGGTTGAATTCCGCTCTTACAAGCACGCAGTCTCCCTTTTTGCCCAATCCCTCAACAGCAGAAGTAAGCTTAATGAAATTGAAATGGAAGAATCCGCTGCCCATATCAAATGCCTTTAAAAGCTTATCGTTTATTTTTGACAGCTTTTCATCGTTTATAAGCGACCAGAATGCAAGCAGTCCGTTCTCGCTTGATATCTTTTCAGGCGGCTCGACAAACTCCGATACCGAACAGATAACAGCCTTGTTATCGCAATCTGCAACACCGTCACAGCTTATATATTCGCCCTCAGGTACAGAGCAGAGCATATATCCCTCTTTTGTCTTTCCCTTAAGAAGAAGCTCAAGCTGCGCTTCCCCCGTCAGGTACAGCGTGGGAAGCTTTTTGTTGTTTATCGGGCATACCGCAACAGGGTAGCCGTATTTATTGGCAAACCGCTTTGCGCCTGCAATAGATGTCAGCTTTTCATGAGGTACCGTAAGCACACCTGCTGACTTTGCACAGTCAAGAGCTTTGCCGAAATCGAGCAGCACTGCCAGCTTTTCTTTCAAAAGGCCTTCCACATGATAATCGTAGCGAAGCACCGCTTCCAGGTCACGCCAGTAGGGATTGAGGGACTCTATACAGTCGATACGGCCGTACTTATGAATAAAGCAGGCACAGGCACGATAGACAGAATCATAATCATGCAGATCTCCGACCCTGTAATATTCGGTCATGCTGCCTCTGAGTATTGCAGGAAAGGTCTCATCTCCCGCATCTCCTATGCATAACACATTTGCTCCTGTGTTTCTCAATGCAGAAACAAATTTCCAATGACCGGACGGATAGTTCGGGGAAATAAAAACAAAGTTCATGCTCGCTGCGCCTCCTCGAGGAAAAATTTAACATATCTGAACTGTTATTATAGCAGATTCTTCTTATGATTTCTATATTATTGCCATATATTTGAAATAAAATGTTGCACAACAAATAACCTGTAAAGTGAGATAATCAAAGCTAAAATGCCGGGTTTGCAAAAATAGCCCGAGTATTCTCAATAATACCCGGGCCTTTTTTTATATTGTCAGTTTTCCGTTTTCGTTTTCAAGTATCAGCAGAATTTGTTCTTCCTTAAGATTTTCAGCATTGATATAGACGAGAACTTCCATGTCCTCTTTTCCCTCGCACTTAAATTCCCAGCACAGTTTTTCATCTGCTCCTTCAGTCGGAATAACCGTAAGCTGTGCAACCTCAACATCGAGCTGACGGCTTACAATCTTTTCTGCTTCCTGCCTCGACTTTGTTACTGTCAGATTTCCCCTGTCATGATGATTCATTATATAGTCTCTTGCATCAACTTCTACAACCTCACCGTTATCAAGGGCAACTGCAACTTTTATCATATCAGGGTAAAATACTATATCATCTTTTGATGAAGTAAAGCTCATTACACAGCAATTTGAATTTATCTCGTAATAGCTGCCCGACATATTTTCATACCCGTGCTCTCTGAGATATCTTTCTGCTATCTCGTGTGCATCATCCTCATCAAGCCTTGCATTTCTCACTGCCCTGCTGTTAATCATATACGCCATTTCTCCGCCCTGCACTGTAATTGCTGCCTCAATTTCCTCAGAGGCAAATACATACAGTGGAAGGTTTCCTTCGACAGAACGCGCGTATTCAAGATTATCATCTGAGGAAAATCTTCGTGCTATCTCAAGTGCGGCTTTCGCAGAAACTTTTTCCTTATCTTTTATGAGCATTGGCTTTTTATCGTAGATGTGATCTGAGAAGGGGCCATCATAAATAAGGGTGGGGTAGTCTGTAAAGTCTTCCGCCATTACACCCACAGAATTGCCCGGCTGCAGGCTTTCCACCTCATCACCCCTTGTATCAATGAGCGTTTCACTCTCCCCCGGCCACATGCCGCTGTCCGCACTTCTTGCAAGTATCTCATCAAGGGTCAGTCTGAGCTTTGCGGCATACTTCTCAAGTTTTCTCAGCTGTCTGAGTTCATCTGCTGTCAGATCTTCGTCAAGATATCGTTTATTTGCGAGTGAAACAGCATAATTGCCGATCTGCGAAATAAATCTGTTGAGATCATCAAGCTCTCCTGCGGACGCAGGAAGCTGACCCAGCTCAGATTTTGCAGTAGCTGCATCAACACAGAGCTTTGCCGCAAGAGAAGCAAACTGCTCTGCAGAGCCTGCACAGAGCGTCTTTTCAAGAGTAACGTCTATGCTGTCAATTGTTTCGGATAGACTTAGCAGAGCACGCTGGTAGCCGTATTCGCTCTTCTGTCTTTCTGCCATGTAGCCTGTCCAGCCTGTTACCGCAAATATTGCTGCTATGGCGAAGGCCGCAAAAGCATAGGTAATAATTCTTATGAAACTTCGCTTTCTCATTCTTATACTCATATATATTTTCCTTCCGCACTTTATCTGAATTTATGATGCACGCCGATTCCCCGATAATCCATGAAAAATTATGACAATTTTACATTGCTGATTTCTTGACAATGGCTGATAATAAGAATAATATGCAGTAATAAGCCGATTGAAATTTACGTGTTCAAACTATTGTCACACAAAAATCATCAGGCTGTGATAAACTTTCATGCGGAGGGTACGCAAATGAAAATAATTGATATGCATGCACATATTTTTCCCGAAAAAATCGCCGCCAAGGCAACCGCTTCTGTCGGCACATTTTATGATACAGACATGGGTTTTATTGGCGATTCCGATACATTGCTCAGAATGGGCAGTGCCGCAGGTGTAACAGGATATGTAGTCCACTCTGTTGCAACCACAGCACATCAGGTGCGTTCAATAAATGACTTTCTCTATCAGCAGGCCTCTGAGCATCCCGAATTTATTCCCTTTGCTGCGATGCATCCCGATTTCGACGATATTCCCGGTGAGATTGAGCGTATTATTTCCATGGGCTTCAAGGGCATAAAGCTTCACCCCGATTTTCAGAAGT
>JAZSNZ010000285.1:0-12159 GCA_045536645.1 Acutalibacteraceae bacterium | reverse complement strand
CAGAAGCTGGCTGAGGAGCTTACCGCAGAGGGCTATATCTGCAAGGGCTACAAGGCAAATGTTCTCGACCCCGAGGCTCTTGAGGAAGTTCACAATGCAGTGCTCCGCGACCTTGGCCCCTGCGATATCCTCGTCAACGGTGCAGGCGGAAACAATCCCAGAGCCACCACTGACAATGAATATCACCATGAGGCAAAGGAAGGCGGCAAGTCCTTCTTTGACCTCGATTCCGCAGGAGTTGATTTCGTATTCAAGCTCAACTTCCAAGGAACTCTGCTCCCCACTCAGGCTTTTGCAAAGGACATGGTCGAAAAGAAGGCAGGCTGCATTCTGAACATCTCCTCCATGAATGCATACATTCCTCTTACAAAGATTCCTGCATATTCCGCTGCAAAGGCAGGTATTTCAAACTTTACCCAGTGGCTTGCCACTCACTTTGCAGGTACCGGTATACGCTGCAACGCAATCGCTCCCGGTTTCCTTGTATCTGCTCAGAACAAGGCTCTGCTCTTTAACGAGGACGGCACTCCCACCGCTCGCTCTGCAAAGATACTGGGCGGTACTCCCACTCATCGCTTTGTCAATGCCGATGAGCTTCTCGGTGCAACGCTGTTCCTGTGCGACGACCGTTCCGCTTCCGCTATAACAGGCGTTGTTCTCCCCGTTGATGCAGGCTTTGCCGCATATTCGGGCGTATAAAAAATCAAAACACATACAAGGAGTTTTTAAAATGTCTGTTAAAATAAAGCTCAAGCCTAAAAAGCTCAGAAAGATACGCACTGCAAACCCCTGTATGATTTCCTACAATATCGAAATGACTGAGGTTACGGGCGGTACTTTCTGGAAGGCATACACTGACGCTCAGATAGACGGCACTGAGGAAGTTCCTGCTCCTGATTTCAGTCAGGGCATGGGTGCAATGCATCAGTGGTACGATCCTATAGACACCACAAATCCCCGTCTTATAAAGCTTGCTAAAGAACTTGGCAATGCCTGGATACGTGTTTCGGGAACATGGGCAACAAAGACCTACTACGATTTTGAGGGCAAGGGCGAAGCTCCCGAGGGTTATCAGAACCGACTTACAAAGGAACAGTGGATAAATCTTCTGGATTTTGTAAAGGCTGTTGACGGCAAGCTTCTTATAAGCGTTGCAAACTGTCAGGGACTGCACAGCGCCGACGAGCCATGGAATCCCGGTCAGGCAGAGCAGATTTTCCGCCTGAGCACCGAACACGGTGTACCTATTGACGCAGTTGAGTTTACCAATGAGCCCAATATGATGGAGATCACAGGATTCCCCAAGGGATATACAGCCGAGCATTTCCGCAGAGATCAGGACCTTTTCCACAGGTGGGTGCGTGAGAATTATCCCGACTGCCTCATAGTCGGTCCGTGCACCTGCGACCCCGATGCTATGAATATGGGTGGCAAGGATTCCTCCGGCGGTGCAGGTATTGCAGATATTCTCCCCAGCTGCACAACAGGTGAGCTTATGGACGGCTGTACCGAAAAGCTTGATGTATTCAGCTATCATTATTACAATGGTATTTCTGAACGTATGGCTGCAATGGTGCCGTCTGCATTCACTCCTGCTTCGGGCGCTCTGAGCGAGGCTTATCTCGGCATGGCAGGCATGTGCGCAAGGGCCTTTGCTCCCTATCGTGACAAATACGTACCAAACGGCGAAATGTGGGTAACCGAAAGCGGTGACGCAGGCGCAGGCGGTCACACATGGGCCTCTACCTATCTTGATGTACCCCGTACCCTGAATGAATTCGGTGATTTTGCCACTGTCACAAAAGGTATCATCTTCCATAACACCCTCGCTTCTTCCGATTACGGCTACCTCAAGCACGGCAGCTTCGACCCCCGTCCCAGCTATTTTGCAGCTCTCCTCTGGAACAGACTGATGGGCGAAACTGTTTATGATTCCAACGAGCCTGTCAGATTAGGCGCTCACGTTTATGCTCATTCCCGTAAGGACGGCAAGGAGGGTGTTGTATACCTCGTTATTAATAACTCCTGGACAGAAACCACCACTGTGAAACTGCCCAAGGCAGCTGAGGTCTACATACTTACCGGTAATGAAAAGATACGTTCCCGCACCATGCTGCTCAACGGCAAGGAACTCAAACTTGGCGAAAACGATGAGCTGCCTGAGCTTTCAGGAGTTCTTCACAAGTCACGCAAGCTGAAAGTCGCTCCCGGCAGCTGTACTTTCATTGTGGTGTAATCTTACATATTGACATATGAAAAACAATCCCACAGCTATGCAATGCTGTGGGATTGTTTTTTTATTAGCTCACATAATCAATATCGTACTCTGCTATTCTCATTTGTTTTTCTTTTGAATCATATGTTATGGAAATAAAATGATAAGTCCCGTCTTTTTCCGGCAAGGTATTATATTCTTCAGTGTCTGAGTTATAGATAAGTATATTATCATAAGCAACCGTTTGACCTAAAGGAGAAGATATTCCGATTAGTTCACTTGGTTTTTCAGAAAGCCATCTGCTGTCCTCTCTTATCTGTAATTCAAGGTTCTCTGCTTCTTCGCCGAAATACACGTCACTGAAATAGTAAAGATACTCTGCCCCTCCAGATTGCGTTTCTTTTGTCCAGTCGGTCGTATTTATTTGTGTATATTCCGGAATATCTATTTTCAGCATCTGTTTGATTCTGATGATCGGCTCATCGCTGTGGTCGTACATATCCGCAAAAATAAAGCTGAACGACCCATAGATACATAACAGAACAGTCATTATTATTCCTGCAATGACATTCTTTTTATATTTATACCCTTTTGCCTTCAATATAAAGCCGATTGTCGCTGATGCAGCAGGTATCAATGCAAACACGTAGAATATCCACATATTTTCTATCTGCGATTTATTTCTCTGTGTCATCACAGTCACGGCCGCTATTGCACCAAATATGGAAAGCAGCGATGCTATAAACATCACAATAGAAATTACTCTCCATTTATCTGCAGGCTTTGGTGTAACAGTTTTTGTCGGATTGTTTTTCATACAACTGTAAAATACAGAATCCTTTTTTATGTCTGATTTTCTCAGAAGATAATATTCGCCCCGTATAACGACCGCGATATATTTATCCATATTATATATCTGTTCAATTTCAGAAAAACAGAATTTCGATATAGTGACAGTCTCATTGTCTCTGATTATCGCTACCGTGAAATGATCTTCATATATTCTGTATTCATACAGGCTTTTTGCCGCCGTTTCATTTCTCTTTTTAACAGCTGAATTATTAGCTTTTATCCCTCTGATGAATAAAATACTCAGCGGTAAAGCACCCAGCAAAAAGCCCATAAAGGCATCACCTGAATTTGAAAGCATCAACAAAAGCATGACAATAGCAATTATAGTAACAGATATTGTTATTCCCCTGTTCCACGCTCTTCCTGTTATTTTATTTACATTCACAAATTCCTGCTCAGAGAAGTTTAGTCTATATGTTTCTGACGGCTCCAGCATCTGCTCTGTCGGCTTGCTTTCGCACCCTAATATTTCATCTGCTGATACTCCGAATATTTCTTTCAGGCAAAGAAGATTGTCTATGGTCGGCACTGTCTGATCTTTTTCCCACTAGCTTATCGTCTGCCTGCTCAGCATCAGTTTCTGACCAAGCTCTTCCTGCGACATACCCAGATTTTTTCTGTTTTCTCTTATTCTTTGTCCTATCAGCATTGGTTAGCCCCCTTTTCTGTATTAAGCTTATCATAACCGTCCGAAATAAGTAAAGCACCATCTGCTTGATTCTGTCAAATGCTGCTTGCAACCATTGATTTTATGCGGGTTTCAGCGATAAATTACTTATCAGTATAAAAGCGAACCGACAACCTCTTCTATCGTCAGATCTTCTATTATCATTCTGAAGCCTACGTTTCTGTACATCATCTCAATCAGATAATATCCACTGTCAGATTGACCGATGTTGACTTCTACACCGTTTATTACAGATTTTCCGCAGTACTCATCAAAATCCGCATAACAGCAAAAAGGTAATTTGCCCTTTGCCGTCTCAATATTAATGCATCGTCTTAAATCTTCGTTTGAATAATTGAGGACTATCCCAGCTCTCTCCATGCGCTCCTTTCGCCTGCTACGAGCGCTATTCCCCTTGATACTTAGCCGTATATCCGTCCTTTCTTGCCGCTTTTCATCGGTTTTACCTGTGGGTCTGCGGCTTTGTATCTTCCCTTTTCTCAGCTTTTGCCTATTTTTGATTTTCTGCTCATCGAAAAAGAGCACTCCAACTCCCTTTCTTCGGGTAGTCAGAGTGCTCTCTTTCGTTTTACCCGCCTACTCTTCCAATCGTCGCCCAGTCCGTTCTCGTTAATTCATTTTAACGTGGACAACTTTTGTCATTTTGGCGGGATTTATACAATCTTTGTTGTTTAAAGAATAATACAGATAAGGCCGTTGCAGCCTTCGTTGATGACTCGCTCGATAGTTTCCTGGAATTTAGCTCTTGCATCGGAAGGCATTCTGCTGAGCTTGTTATGTAAACCTTCGTTTACAAGCTCGTGGAGCGATTTGCCAAACATATTGGATTCCCAGATCATGGACGGCTCTTCCTCAAACTCATTGAGCAGATAATGGACTAAGTCTTCAGACTGCTTTTCACTGCCGACTATGGGTGCTACCTCGGTGGTGATATTGGCTTTCATCATGTGGATTGAGGGAGCGGAGGCCTTGAGGCGGACACCGTACTTTCCGCCCTGCTTCATCATTTCCGGCTCCTCGAGGCTGAGCTCATCAAGAGAGGGCATTACGATGCCGTAGCCTGTTTCCTCAACCTGCCGGAGAGCCTCGGCAACACGATCATACTTGCGCTTTATCTCTGCCATCTCAAGCATTGAGCGGAGAAGTCCTGCCTCGTCCTCTATCTCAAGCCCTGTGTTTTCGCCAAGTATCTTATAGAACAGGTTAGGTGTTATGTCAACATCAACCTTTACCTTGCCCGAACCCAGCTCAATTCCGGCCACTCTGGCATTTACAATATGACGGCATTGGGAAAGAGAGCGGCAGATACCCTCAACCTCGCTCATTTTCTCAGCTTCTCTCGTGCTGCTTCTGATGGCTGAAAACATCTCGGTTTTCAGCCAGTGACCTTTCTCAAGGGCACACAGCCAGCGGGGAAGATTTATCGCAACCGACTTTACGGGGAACTCCATAAGGATAGTTGCGAGAACGCCTCGAATCTCTGCCTCGGTGATATTCTGGCAGCTGACCGCCACTACAGGCACGCCGTACTTTTCGTTAAGCTGTGCGGTCATGTTCTGAGCGCCTTCGCTTATGGGGTCTGTGCAGTTGAGAAGCACTGCAAAGGGCTTACCGAGTTCTTTCAGCTCGTTTATCACTCGCTCCTCTGCCTCCTCGTACTCTTCTCTGGGGATATCTGTGATGCTGCCATCAGTGGTGACCACCAGTCCGATGGTGGAATGGTCGGTGATGACTTTCTTTGTGCCGACCTCGGCAGCAAGATTGAAGGGTACCTCTTCTTCAAACCACGGGGTCTTTACCATACGGGGTGCATTTTCCTCGATGTAGCCGAGAGCACTGGGGACAATATAGCCGACACAGTCGATCATGCGGACACGGAACGAGGCTGTATCATCAATATTGACTTCTACCGCTTCCTCGGGGATAAACTTGGGCTCAGTGGTCATTATCGTTCTGCCTGCGGCAGACTGGGGCAGCTCGTCAATGGCTCGCTCCATGCTGTATTTGCTGTCGATATTGGGAATGACGAGAGTGTCCATGAATTTCTTTATAAGAGTGGATTTGCCTGTACGGACAGGACCGACCACGCCGATGTAGATATCACCGCCTGTACGCAGTGCGATATCCTCGTAAATTCGTAAATTTTCCATTTGCTCTTCTCCTTTCTGCCGCCCTGTTACATAGAAATGAGCAGGCGTGTGCTGTGCTCCAATTTCTCGCTTTCAAGCTCGTTGTCGCTCATTATGGTCTCAACGCTTGAATTGTGGGCTCGTGCAATATCCCACAGCTCTTCCCCTGCGTCGGCACAGTACATGACAACTGCCGCTTCACCGCTCGCCTTGGGTCTGTTTTCATCCGGGACAACGGAGCATACAGCAGAAACAGTGACCTCGTCGTAAACCGCTGCCAGAACACCCAGATTCAGCCTTACTTCGGGCTTTCCGCTGCCTGTTATCACATAGCTGCAGCCTGTGACGGAAACACGATGGTCAAAGCGAGGAGACGATACATCAAATCCCATCATGCACTCTGTTGTAAACTCCATGAGCTTTTCGCAGTAAGCACAGGCGTTCTCCATATCCTTGCCGATCATGCTTACCATCACAGTACCTCGCACATTCGCTCTGCCATCTCCTGCTGTTACCTTGCAGTCGGTGACCTCACACTTTACATCGTCAATGGCGGAAAACAGTGTTTCTCCTGTTTCGATGAGCATGGGGGCTGTGACGGTATCATCGAGCATTCCGCAGAAGCGTGTGAATTTAAGCTGACGGCGCTCGATCTCCACCTCGTACTCTACAGAGTAAGCGTCGCTTACGATATTGGCAACAATGTCCTTATATGCCTTTACGTCTGCGAAAATATGGATATCAACATTCATGCGTCTGTACTCGCCGTTTGAATCGGTGCGAAGTCCGATATCGACCCCTGTACATTCGACATTGATATCCCACATGCACTCGTCATCAATGCCGGGAACATCGATAAATTCGTTGAAATCAAGGGTGTAGCTCATGCGCTGCACGCCCTCTCCTGACTCTCCGCAGTAAACAAGCTCAAGTGTGGCTTCACCCTTTACAACCAGCTTGTTGCTGATAGCCTTGCACTCTGTAATCTTTACCGTTCCGTCGTTTCTGATGATGCTGCCGATGGATGCCTTGTCATCAGCTATCTCAAGAGCATCGCTGACGGTAAAGGAGCTCTGTGCCGCACCTGCCAGACTGCTTATCTCGCACTTGTCGCATCTGACCTTTACTCCTGCACCCTCTGCTCCGCTGACGATCTCTGTCTGTGTGCTGGCGTTTATCTTTGCGTATACGGTAAATGCCCCGTGTATATCGAGCTTTCTCTGGCTTACCGCACGACAGTTTACGTACTCGGGTTTGACCCATGCTGTCGCCTTTGCATTGGCAGGCACATCTCTGAGCTTATAGGTTGCTGAAAAAGGAATCTCGTGCTCATAACAGCTCAGTGCTGAATTTTTTCCGTCTGCGTAAAGAATGATAAGTCTTGTGATTCCCTCTACGGTAAGGGTGTCGCCTCGGAGCAGACGGGACGTAACCTTCGGCACTGCTCTGCATTTGAGTATCTTGCCGATGTCGGCGCAGTAGTCAGGAAGTGTCAGCTCCGCATCTACAGGCTGCTCGCTTGAGCCTTCGTATACAGTCTCGTTAAGCAAAACCGTTTCACGTAATAATGTGCAATCCATTCGTTTCCTCTCCTTTTCGGTTTTCTGTGTAATGGATATTCGCACTTTGTCCGATATATGCCATGTGAGGAAAGAAAAAGCCGTGGGCTTTTGCATTTCTAAGTCATGCAATTGAAATATTGGGGCCTGTATTTACGAATGATGCAGACGGAATTAACTATATTTTGAAATAATAAAGTAAACGTTGTGCATGACTATAGTTGTCCAAATAAAAAACAACGACCCCTCTGTGATGCTTACGTTCACAAAAAAGGTCGATGGAAAATATTGCTGTTCCCGACTCGAAATGGAAAAAATATGGGCAAAAAGCGTCTATGCAACAAAAACGGAAGCTTCGCAAGAGTCCAATATGCATAGCACCCTGAACCTGGACGTCCGAGACGACCTTGCTACTGCTTCCACTGATAGCATATCACATAGTGAGCAGAAAAGCAATGCTCGGAACAGTCTTATGGATCGATTGAACAGCGATGAGCTTTCTGATAGTCGAGTGATTGTCGACGAACTTAATGCACAGAAAGGGATATATTCAGATCATACAACATAAATAGTATAAAAATAACACCCATTGCGGCATCTCAGGTTTACAGGCCTGCCGACGCAACGAGTGCAAAAGAAGCTTCGCAAGTGCCCAATGTGCAAAGCACCCTGAGCAGAACGTCCGAAAAGCCCTTGCTACTGCTTCCACTGATAGTATATCCGACGCTGCATCAAAAAGCAATAGGTTTTCTCTCAAATCCACGGCAGACGAAACTTGCTGCATTGAAACACCTGAAACTTATTTTTGTTCGGTGTGGAAGAATAATCCAAGCATTTCTCTCCCATCGTCAGAAGGAGCCAATATGCAAAAAGCCGTGTGCAGACCTTGTTAAGTCTGCACACGGCTTTTCATTTATTTCACTTTCCTGATTCCGAAAAATGCTCTGAGGATACCGCCTAAAAACTTCGGGCTCTTCCAGACTACAACTTTCATAACTTTGCCTCCTATGCAGTTTCGGCAGGTTTCTCTCTGCCGTTCACTACATATTATTGCGTTTTATCGGTTTGTGTGTCTGTTTTTGCCCTTATTATTATAACTTTTCCTGCGTGAACGGTGATTTTGCAGTTTTCCATATCGGTTATTTTGTTGCTGACTCCAAGGGGAATGCCTGCTGAAAGCTCATAGGTATCGACAGGGTATTTTACGCCCTCCATAGTAACTGTTGCACATTCAATTCCGAAGGGGAACACGGAAATAGTCTCTCCATAAGGTCTGAGCAGGTCGTCCTTATCAGGCTCATAGCTTTCTCCGTTCTCAAGCATGAACATGGCGCATTCATCGTCAATAATAATTCCGTTTACGTCTCTGTCACGCATATAGGAAAGAGCAGTGACATTTGCAAAGGCATGGTCAAACCGTCCGCCAAGAGCACCTATCATGATAAACTGCTCGTATCCCTTTTCGATGCCCAGCTTTACAGCAAGCAGGGTATCTGTGTCGTCCTTTTCGGGGGGATAGCTGACGCATGGGTATGCTCTGCCCTCTCCCGGAGTGAGAGAATCGAAATCGCCAACTATCGCCATCGCCTCAAGCCCAAGCTCGGACAGATGCGAAAAACCTGCATCTGCCGCAAAGACAGGCGCTCCCTCGGGGATAAAGCTCTTTATGAAGTTGTAGTCTGCAATTTTGCCTGCGGATACTACAACACATGCCTTCATGCTATTGCCATTCCTTTCTTTCCTTTGCCTCACGGTAAAGTGTGCAGTAACTTTCATGCCGCTGAGAGGATATCTCCCCTCTTTCCACTGCACTGACTATCTCACAGCCTCGCTCGCAAAGGTGAGCGCAGGATGTGAATTTGCATTTTCCTATATAGGACTCAAACTCAGGGAAGCAGAACTGCAGATTGTCCTTGTTTATAGGCTCGCCGAAGTCTCCGTCAAAGGAGGCAAAACCGGGAGTATCTGCTATCTTTCCGCCGAAGCTGAGATTGAAAAGCTCTGCGCTTCTGGTGGTGTGGCGACCTCTGCCGAGCTTGTCGCTTATTTCGCCTGTTGCAAGCTTGAGCTTCGGCTCCACTGCGTTTATGAGTGTGGATTTGCCCACACCGGAATTACCTGCAAAACCGCTTATGCAATTTTTAAGTTCGTCTCTGACCTTGTCAATGCCCTCGCCTGTTCTGTAATCTATGGCAATAGTTTCAATGCATGCCTTGCTGTAGACATCGTAAAGCTCATCTATCGGTGCAAGATCCGCCTTTGTGATTACCACTACAGGCTTTATCCCCTTGTCCTCTGCCGACGAAGTCAGTCGGTCGATTATGAGGTAATTGGGTTTTGGTCGGCATGCGGATACAACTATTATCAGCTTATCAAGATTTGCAAGGGTAGGTCTTATGAGTATATTCTTTCGCGGAAGGATTTCCGCGATTGATGCAAAGCCCGTTTCGGGGACTTCTATTATGCATCTGTCTCCTACAGTAGGCGTGATGTTCTGCTTTCTGAATACACCTCTTGCTTTGCACTCATAGACGGTTTCGGCGACTTCTACATAATAGAAGCCGCCTATTCCTTTGATTATTATTCCTTCAAATGTGTTCATCTTTTATGCTGCGTCCGATGCAGAAACACCTGAACCTCCTGCATCATCGGGCGCAGTCGATGATGTGGTTGGCTCTGTAGTTGTAGTAGTCGTTGTAGTTGTTGTCGGTGGAGTGAACTCGTAGGAAGTTGTGATGGTATATGATCCTGCATCAAAATTTACGCTGTAGTCCATATAGGGACTGTCATTGATATAAACTCTGAGAGCAGAAGTTCCAACACCCTCAAGATTGATATAATATGCATCTGTTACAAGGGGGTTAACAGTAACAGACTTCTTTTTTTCTCCGTCAAGATAGATTGCCATTGCAAGATTCTGGTCAACACCTGAAGGGAGTTTTACCTCTACCTTGACTTCCTTTTTAACGGCGTTACCGTTACTGGTATAGAATATGATAGTCTGACCTTCCTCAAGCTCTGTTCCGTAAGAGGGCTCGTGGCTTATAACTGTTCCCTCGGGTTTCTCGCTGTCAATGGGGTTTGCTGCAGCTACAGTCATTCCCATTGCCTCAAGATATCCCTTTGCCTCTTCATAGGTCATGTTTATGCAGTTGGGCATAACAAGAGAATCGGGTTTTACGCCAAGGCTGTAATAGACATCAACGCTGTCGCCCTCTGACATGTCGGTGTCCGGCTGAGGGTTTGTTGCAATCACCGTTCCCGATTCGTATTCCTCACTGTAAACAGGATAATGAACCGCATACAGATTAAGTTCTGCAAGAACTCGACTGTACTCATCATAATTCATCCCCTCATAATCAGGCACCTGAAGACGTTCGGGGCCTTTACTTACGGTAAGGGTTACCTTGTCATAGATATTGACGACAGTATAGGGTTTCGGATTCTGGGTTATTATACATCCCTCAGGCACTTCATCACTGAACTGCTTTTCAAGACCGAATTCGATCTTATCCTTATACTCAGGAAGCTGGATGACTTCCATATAAACTTCGCCTGTGAAGTCAGGAATCTCGATCTGCTCCTGCTTCTGTACAAAGAAGCCGCTTATGTCAAGAGCTACCCAGAGGAATACCAGTGCAACGAGCACGAAGGCTACTGCAATGCCTGAAAGAACAGGTATAACAGGACTCTTTTCATCCTGCTGCTCTTCCTCAAGCTGACGCCTTGCATTCTCATATGCATCCATGTATCTCTGAGAGGTATTGTCAACCATGTACTGATACTCAAAGCGAATTGCAGGATTGCGCTTGAAATCCTCTATATCGATAAGCATATCCGATGCGCTCTGATATCGATTCCTCGGGTCCTTCTGCATTGCCTGTATGGTTATTTCCTCAAGACCCTCGGGAATATCGGGATTTATGGTACGGGGCATTTTAGGATCGACCTGAAGCTGCATTACAGCTACAGAAACTGCATTTTCTGCCTCAAAGGGAAGCTGGCCTGTCAGCATTTCGTAAAGCATTACGCCTACAGAGTAGATATCTGCTCTTGCATCGGTCTTGCTGCCCTTTGCCTGCTCAGGGGCGATATAGTGAACAGAGCCAATGGCCTTGTCGGTCATTGTCCTTGTCTCACTTCTTGCAAAACGGGCGATGCCGAAGTCCATGACCTTGATCTCACCGTTCTGCTTGAGCATAACGTTCTGAGGCTTTATATCACGGTGGACTATGCCCTTTTCATGTGCATGCTGAAGTGCACCGAGTATCTGAGTGGTAAAGTGTATTGCTTCCTTGCTTGTCAGCGCACCCTGCTGCTCGATATACTCCTTGAGGGTAATTCCGTCGATATATTCCATGACAATGTACTGAAGATTGCCGCTGTTGTTCATATCGTATATCTTTACGATATTCTTGTGGTTAAGCAGAGCAATTGCCTGAGATTCATTTTTGAATCTTCTGCAGAATTCTTCATTGGAAAGATACTCTTCCTTGAGAATTTTTATTGCTACATCACACTTTGCTGACAGATCGTGCGCCTTATAGACAACTGCCATGCCGCCTATTCCGATCACTTTTTTGATCTCATAGCGACCGTCCAGTCGCTTGCCGATGTACTTATCCATGTACTTATCCACGGTCTATTCCTCCTCTTTCTGAGCCTGATACATGATAACTGCGGTGATGTTGTCTCCGCCGCCGTTTTCGTTTGCCG
>JAZSNZ010000132.1:0-42769 GCA_045536645.1 Acutalibacteraceae bacterium | reverse complement strand
GTGCAAGACGGCTGCCGAGGTAAGCAGGGTAGCCTTCTTCACCGGGCATTTCCTCAAGACGACCTGACATCTCACGGAGAGCCTCAGCCCAGCGGGAGGTGGAGTCTGCCATGAGAGCTACGCTGTAGCCCATGTCACGGAAATACTCAGCGATTGTGATACCTGTGTATATTGATGCTTCACGGGCTGCAACGGGCATATCGGAAGTATTTGCGATAAGCACGGTGCGCTCCATGAGGGATTTGCCTGTTTTCGGGTCAACGAGCTCGGGGAACTCATTGTGAACGTCGGTCATCTCGTTGCCGCGCTCGCCGCAGCCGATGTAAACGACGATGTCAGCCTCTGCCCACTTTGCAAGCTGATGCTGTACAACTGTCTTTCCTGAGCCGAAGGGGCCGGGAACAGATGCAACACCGCCCTTTGCAATGGGGAACAGCGTATCGATAACGCGCTGACCTGTGATAAGGGGCATTTCGGGGCTTATCTTCTGCTTGTAGGGTCTGCCGCGGCGGACAGGCCATTTCTGCATCATGGTAAGATTCTTTGTCTCTCCCTCGGGAGTTTCAATAACACACACGGTTTCGGTAACTGTGTAGCTGCCTGCGTTGATGTCTTTTACAACGCCCGAAATTCCGTAGGGTACCATTATCTTCTGGGTGACAACATCGGTCTCCTTGACAGTACCGATAACGTCACCGCTCTGCACCTTTGCGCCTACATAAACTGCCGGCTCAAAGCGCCATTTTCTGTCTCTCTTGAGAGAGGCAACCTGTATGCCTCTCTTGATATTCGTTCCGCAGACCTTCATTATATCGTCCAGCGGACGCTGAATGCCGTCGTAGATGCTTGCGATAAGTCCCGGGCCGAGCTCAACGCTCATGGGCTCGCCTGTACTTACAACAGGTGCGCCCGGGCCCAGTCCGCTGGTCTCTTCGTAAACCTGAATAGAAGCCTTGTCACCGTGCATTTCGATGATCTCACCTATGAGGTTTTCGTTTGAGACATGTACAACGTCAAACATATTGGCATCGCGCATTCCGCTGGCTATAACAAGCGGACCTGCGACCTTTTCGATTATTCCCTTGCTGGTCTTTGCCATACTGACCCTCCAATACGAGGTTTATTTATTATTGAATATTATATCTGAGCCGACTGCCTTTTCCACAGCCAGACGAACTCTTGCCATGCCCTCACCCGTGTTGCCCGTGATGCCGGGAATGGGGATTATGGCAGGTGTGGGGACTTCGTCGTATTTTGCGATTTCTGCGGTAAGCTCTGCGGCGGTCTTTTCGGTGATGTATATTACAGCATACTCACCGCCTGCGATAGTGGAAAGAATACGCTTTGCTTCTTCCCTGTTTTCCGCAGGAAAAATATCAAGTCCGAGGGCTGCAAAGCCATAGATGCTGTCCCGCTCGCCCAGTACTGCGATCCTGTACACTGCATACCCTCCTTAATACAGCTCGCGAAGGCGAGCTCTTACCTTATCATTGTCAATGCCGTTTCTCTTTGCAGAGAGAATTATACGCACAGAGCGAATCTCAAGCTCCTTGGCACAGAGATATGCCGCCAGTGCGTCAGGTCCGAGGGACTTGTACTTTGCAGGAGCGATGATATCACGAAGCTTTTCGTCGCTCCATTTTTCAAAGGCGCTCATGCCCTCGCGAAGCTTATCTGCCGCTTCGTCGGAAACTCTTTCGATATAGGAAAGAACCTCCTCCGCGCCCTCAACCGCCGCTGTGCCAAGCCCGCTTATATCGAGCTTTTCGCAGGGAGCTAACGATGCATCGATAAAGGACAGGGGCTTCTTTGTTATTGCACAGCGCATTGCCACCTTTATGTCGGTAACGAATATCTTATGCTGTGCAAGGTTTTCAAGAAGCTCGCCGCAGCCCTTTGCAGTCTCAGCCGATGCCATGAGACAGGCTCTGTCTATTATGGCTTCGCCGAGCTGGGAATCTCTTGCTTCCACAAATACGGTGTATGCCTTTTCGGCGCATTCTCTCATGTGCCAAGGCAGCAGCTCGTAATTCTTTGTCTTTATCGCCTCGAGAATGGTCTCAGGCTCGACTGTTACGGGGTAAACCACCATGTTTGTATAATCAGAACCAAGAATATAACTCTCTGTAATAGCCTTTAAATTGTGATAATCATTTGCTGTCTTGAGAGAATCAAACACAGCTATGTCGGGAGCTATCTCATTTATAAGCTCCCATGCGTTCTCCGACTCGGCTTTCAGAAGCTCACGTTCGGAGGCGTAAGATGCACCCTTGCCGCCGTAGCCCTTATCAGTCAGGCGCTTTACGCATTCCTCAACGCTTACCGAGGAAAGCAGCAGCTCGAGGTCTGACTTTGTGAGCAGTTTCAGCTCATTGCAGCGGACCCTCGCAACGGCATAGGCGTAATCTGTATCGCGAAGCATACTAAAACCTCCCTTCGGCCTCAGCCGAAGATGTACTTGTTCAGCTTATCGCTGAGCTGTTCGCGCTTGCCGTCTATAAGGGCAGCGAAGGTGCAGTTTATTTCGATTCCGCCGTAGCGAAGGATAAGTCCGCCGTTGGTAACGGCTGTATCCTTTGCAAGCGTCAGAGTACCCTTGCCTGTGAGCTTTTCATTAAGCTTTTCAATAAAATCGGCAGGCATTCTCTTTTTATCTTCTTCAGAGAGCAGTACTTCTCCGTCGCCGCTTTCAGCATTCTTGCCTGCAAGGCGGTGAAGAACGAGGAAATAGTCATTGTCGGGAAGCGAACGCAGCTTTACAAGTGCCTCGGAGAATACCTCCTCGATCACCTGACGCTGTGCAGCAAGGTTTGCTCTTTTCATCTGCTGTTCAGCAGATGAAGCTGCTATACGGTCTATGGCCCTTGCGTCTTCCTTTCCCTTTCCGATTATTTCCCTGCACTCGATCTCGGTGGCGTTCATTGCCTCTTCGATTATTCTGTCTGCCTCAAGCTGGGCATCCTCAATAATCTTAGCTGCATTTGCCTCGGAATCGATTTTTATCTGTTCAATTATTCTTTCTAATCCGGTCATCTTATGACCTCCCGAAATATATTAAGCAATAAGGTTGGAAGCAGAAACAGCGATGTCGGAAGCAGAGGTTACTGCATCAGATGCGGAAGTGAAAACATCGGTGATGCTTGTGACATCGGTGTTGGTGATAACGGTAACAGCGTCTACAGCATCGCCTGCGTTTGCAGCGCCTGCAATCTGAAGAATTGAAAGAACAGAAATAAGAACTGCAAAAATAGCATATGTCTCAACCATTGCAGCGAGCATCATGCCCTTACTCTGCTGCTCAGGCTTCTTTGCAACGATTGCAATACCGGAAACTGCAGTGTTTGCCTGATAAATTGCAGAATACCAACCGACAAAAGCGATGGGCAGACATGCAATGAAATAAAGAATACCTGTCTTCAGATCAGGGGTTGTACCGTTGATAATACCATTCTGAGCAAGAAGGATAAATGTGGTCAGAAGACCATAGATACCCTGGGTACTGGGAAGGAGCTGGAGAATGAGTACTTTTGAGAATTTTTTAGGATCTTCCGTAACAACTCCTGCTGCTGCGCTGCCCGCGCGGGAAACACCTATTGCAGAGCCTATGCCGGGGAGCAGTGTTGCCAGTGCTGCACCGAGAAATGAAAAAATAAGTCCGCCATTTTCAGTAAAGAAATTCATAATTCTTTTTCCTCCTCAAATTTAAAGGTTTTTGTTTTTGCTGAGAACGGTTTGAACTCGCGCCCGCCGCCCTCATAAAATTTACCGAAAAATTCAACATACTGCAGTCTGCAGGTGTGCACATAACAGCCGATAAGGCTTATGAGTATGTTGAGAATGTGTCCTATTGCACACACTATTACCATTATTATGGCTCCTGTCACTCCGCCGCCGAACATTGATCCAATGGTATTGAACACCTGGCTTATGACCGATGTTGCAAGAGCAAGAGCGAGAATTCTTGAATAGGATAGAAAATCTGACAGATAATTCATTGCTCCGTACAGATTGTATGCGCCTTTTAAAAGACTCTTAACAGGATTCTTTGATCGTCCCGACAGAAACAGCACCATCACAAGTCCTGCCACAACACACCAGAGACCTATCTTCTGCGCAAGAGGCGGTACGGTTATTAAATCCTCTCTGCCAAATACTTCCAGCAGCATATTCAGCGCATACGTGATACCGCCGCCAAGAAGCAGCAGCCACGACACGCAGTCACCCAATGCACCGAGAATATCCTTGTTTCTGAGATTTGTGATCACTCCGAGAAGCAGACCGGTAAACACATGAATTATACCGATCGCCACCGAAAACAGAAGCATGCTTACGGGATCATTAATCGGATCAAACCACAAGGGCTTTATCACGTTTTCAGTTGCCCCGTAAAAGGTTCTTGCTATAACATTCGGCAGGTCTCCGAAATAGCTTCCGAACACCACGCCCCATATGATCGCACTTAATCCTGAGAACATAAACAGCTTCATGTTCCTTCGGGCGTTGCCTTCGGGTCTGAGGAACAGCAGTACTCCGCCGCAGGCGAGCACCATGATAAGTCCATAGCAGGCATCGCCCAACATTAATCCGAACAGCAGATAATAGAAGAATGCCAGTAACGGAGTCGGGTCAATATCCTTTTTGCTTGGCATTGAGTACATCTGTACTACAGTCTCGCCGCCTTCGGTTATCACGCCATTCTTTATTGCAGTAGGTGCCGTTTCCTTCTTTGTCTGCTCTATCTCTTCCACATATGCACCGAAAGGTTCTATCTCATTTTTGAGTCTTTCATATGCCTTCTTCGGCACCCAGCCTTCCAGTATAAATGTGTGTCTTGTGCAGGCAAGACGTCCGAGCATCTCATACTTTTCGTGTCGCATGGTGTAGTAATCGAGCATCTGGGCAAAAAGGTCACGCCTGTAGGCATAATGCTTTATACCTTCTTCGTTTTCCTCGATCTGAGCCTGCGCTTTTTCTATACGCTCATCAAGTATCGCCATGCTCTCCTTCGGTGAACGCTTGCTGAGCTCCGGCGGCCGTGCAAAGCCGATGGAACGGAGCGCTTCCTCCATCTCCTGCGCTGCACTTTCATGGGCAACCGCAAACACACAGGTGGAATCTGCCAGCGCACCCGAGGTTTCCACATCAAAAAGCGTCAATTCGGGATTTTTCTTCGCAATAAGCGCCTTTATAGTCTGTGAGTTGTGCACTCCCGGCACTGTTCCGATAAAGGTCTTTGTGCTTCTTGTGCCTGCAAATCGCATTGAAACGTCCAGCTCCAGCCATGGTCTCAACGCCTCCTTGCGCACTTCCAGACGAAGAATATCAGTTTTCAGCTCTGTAATTTGTTTTTCTTTTCTCAGTATGCCGTAACATCGCTCTATGTTTCTGTCCGAACGCTCCACCACCGACATGAACTCCTCATTGGTCATGGTCGGTCTTCTCCTGTAGGTTGAAAGCATCTTCGGCTTGTAATCAGTATAATTATCGAGGATCTCTATTGCTCTTTCAAATACATCTATTATATTCGAAAAGCTGTCAAGCTGCTGGGAGGTGTTGAGCTTTATCTTGTCCTCCTGCGCCTTTACATCCTCAATTTCGACCACGCCCAGTCTCTGCATCTTTTCGAGCACCTGCTTGCGGTCGCTCTGCAGTCCGTACACGCCGATCTTCAACATTTTGAGCTTTGCCATATGACATTCCTCCCTTCTATAAAAGAATGGGTCGTATTACCTTAATTTATTATATCTGCTATAACTATATCAACTGCGGTAGAGAGCTTTTCCTTAGCCTCTGCTCTGAGTTTTTCGGCAGCAGCCATGCTCTCCTGCTGACTGTTTTTCTGCAGTGCATCCGCGCTGTTGTTCGCATTGTTCTTAGCCTGCTCAATGATCTGCTTAGCCTTGGATATGGCTTCATCATGTGCCGCAGACGCTCTCAGCCTTGCTTCGGCCACAATTTCTGCCGCCTGTGCCTGTGCACGGATCTCCGCTTCATATGCGGCATTTTCGGCTTCCTCGATCAGTCTTATGGATTCCTTTGCCAAGATTCCTGACCACCTTTCTGCAATGAAATATATTTTCAGTAGTCATATTTGATTATCGCTCACTGGTTATCATAACACAGCTTTATAACTTTTACAAGATAAAACTGGCCATACAAATGGATAAACAGGTCAAACATTCCTGTTAATACACTGTTTTTGTGTAAATGTTTGCAGATAATTCAACAATCCGTAGCCAAACAGAATAAATTGCTGTATAATATTACACAGACATCATGAAAGGAACTTTATATTATGGAAAAAATTGCAAGCTTTACCGTTGACCATAACAAGTTAGAGTGCGGAATTTATATCTCCAGAAGAGACAACGGAATAGACACATGGGATATACGCACCGTCAAGCCCAATACTCCTCCCTACATGGAGCAGGCCGCCATGCACACTGTTGAGCATCTGGGTGCAACCATCGTACGCAACAGTGCCTATACAGATAATATAGTATATTTCGGTCCCATGGGCTGCCGCACAGGATTCTATCTTCTTACAAGAGATATGAGCGATTCCGAGGTAGTCGAGCTTGTAAAGGATACATTCAGGAAAATCAGCATCTGGGATGAGCCCATCCCCGGCGCTGCTCTCCCCGAGGAGTGCGCAAATTATCTCGAGCACGACCTCGAAGGTGCAAAAAAGATAGCTGCCGGTTACACCGATGTAATCAGCTCATGGACAGAAAACGACATTTTCTACCTTTGATTTGCTGTTATTATAACTAATTTCAGTTTGTGATTGTGGATTAAATTTGCCGTAAATATCAGAAGATTTCTCCAAAGGGTTGAAATGAAGACAAAAGCTGATATAATTAACACCAGAAGTTACAATTTTGTAACCTTCCATTTTCACAAAGAGAGGAGCTTTACCACATGTTTAACCTCCTGAACGGAGCAGCCGCTGCTGTCGGCTCGATGTTTTCAAGGAAGTCAATGCATGGGCTCGACGGGTCGGATAACTCCCGACAGAATTTCTTTAATTGGCTTTACCGTCTGTGCTGCCTTTACGGTATGCAGATTCAGCGTAAGGTCAACATGGTAATCAGAAAAACAAAAAAATTGCTCAGACCCTGCGGTCGTTTTATTGCAAAAGGCTTTGATACCGCAGTGGTACAGCCCGTGCATACCACAAAAACCACCTTCGCTGAGATAGGCGAAGAGTTCAGAAGTGCAAAGCCCAGAATCGATGCAGCAAAAAAGGAAGGCATTTTATCTGCTGCAAAGGCAAGCGTCGGCGTTGCAGCTACTTCTGCTGTGAAGCACAGATCATTTCTTGCCAGCGCTGTAAATATTATTCTGCCTGTTATCTGCGTTATAATACTCTGCGCTACAGTCAGCAATGTCTTCAGCAGAAATTATGCTCTGGCCGTTGAATGCGGCGGTGAGACAGTCGGTTACATCGCCGATGAGACCACCTTTACAGAAGCCTCTCATCTTGTCAGTTCAGAGCTTCTGAGCACAAGTGCGGAGATAGAGGAAAATCTCAAACCAACCTACAAGCTGGCTGCTGTTGATTCAAGGCAGATGAAAAATTCCACACAGCTTGCCGAAAGCCTGCTGTACGGAAACGATGACATTGAAGAGGCTTACGGTCTGTTCATAGACGGTGAACTGGCCGGAGCGATCAGAAGCGAGGGAGATCTCAGCTTCATACTTGACGAATTCACCGAAAAATATGCTGACACCTCCCAGAAGGGCACCTTCAGCTTTATTCAGGACGTAGAAACAAAAAGCGGTCTTTTTGCCGCAAAGGACGTAATGACCACCGATCAGCTGCGTGATATAATCAACGGTACCAAAATGGTTATAAAACCATATTCCGTCAAATCCAGCAGCACTGTATCGAATATCACAAAGAAATTCGGCATGACCGAGGAACGCTTCCACGAGCTTAATCCCGAGGTTGCAAAAACAGGGCTTATCGCAGGGGAAAAGGTTAATGTTGAATCGGAAGAGCCTGTGCTCGAGGTCAAGTGCGTTGTTGTCCGTCAGTACACTGTAAGTGTCAACTATTCCACCACAACAATCAAGGATTCTACAAAGTACACTACATACAAGGCATTGAAGACCGCAGGCAAAAAGGGTACAAACAAGGTAACCGAGGAAATTACCTATGTCGGTGGTGTTGAGCAGAGTCGAAAAGTAATCAAAACCGAAGTGCTCAAGGCTCCTGTTGAACAGGTTTACGTTGTAGGCACCAAGAAGCTCCCCTCCAATTCGGGCAGTTCAGGCAGTTCGGGCAGTTCCTCCGGCAGCGGCAGATTGCCCACGGGAAGATTTACCTGGCCTGTTCCCGGTGTAAAGCACGTTTCTTCCTACTACGGAATGCGCTGGGGAAAGCTTCACAAAGGTATTGACATTTCCACCAGCGGTATTTACGGCAGAACTGTCGTTGCCGCCGCAAGCGGAAAGGTAACTCGAGCAGGCTGGTTCTCAAGCTACGGCTACTGCATCGATATCCAGCACAGCAACGGATATCTGACAAGGTACGCTCACCTGAGTAAAATAGGCGTATCAAAGGGACAGTATGTTTCTGCCGGTCAGGCTATAGGCAAGGTCGGAAACAGCGGAAACTCCACAGGCCCTCACCTGCATTTTGAGATACGTCTCAACGGCAGTACCAAAAACCCCATGAATTATTACAAATAACATCAATGTCGGCATTGCAGAGCAATGCCGACATTATTTTTCATTTATATGTAAACAAATTGTAAAACTGACGTTAAATAAATTCTAAAACCAAAATTATTCTTTTCATTTATCCAAACAGGTGCTATAATCACTTGTGGCAATTATTTGCCTTGGATAGGTGCGTCAATTTTCAAAGTATTATTTATCTCTGACTAAATGGTCAGGAAATGTTTAACATATAACCAAAGAGCAAGAGGAGTGCGTTTCGCATTGGATAAATTCGTCATTAACGGTCCGACTACGCTGCACGGCAGCATTACGGTCGGTGGTGCAAAAAATGCGGCTGTCGCCATTATTCCCGCAACTATTCTCGCAGGCGATGTGTGCCGTATTGAAAATCTCCCCGATATAAGCGATGTAAATGTTCTTTCTGAAATACTCAAGAGTCTGGGCGCTGTGGTCACAAGACCCGAGCCTTCTGTTCTCGAGATTGACCCCAGACCCATCGGCACACATGTGGCTGACCATGAAATGGTCAAGAAAATGCGTGCTTCCTATTATCTGTACGGTGCTCTTTTAGGCCGTTTCTGCAAGGCAAGCGTGCCCCTGCCCGGTGGCTGTTATTTCGGCGTGCGCCCCATTGATCAGCACTTAAAGGGTTTTGAGGCCCTTGGTGCCAGTTATTCCGTTGAGGACGGCATGGTCGATCTTCAGGCAGAAAAGCTTGTGGGCAGCAGAATTTATCTCGACATCGTTTCTGTCGGCGCGACTATCAATATCATGCTCGCTGCTGTAAAGGCAGAGGGTCTTACCATAATCGAAAACGCTGCAAGAGAGCCGCACATCGTTGATCTTGCAAACTTCTTAAATTCCATCGGTGCAGATATTCTCGGTGCCGGTACGGGCACAATCAAGATCCGCGGCGTAAAGGAGCTCGGCGGCTCTACCTACTATGTAATTCCCGACCAGATCGAGGCAGGAACATATATGGTTGCAGCAGCCGCCACAGGCGGCGATGTGACTATCGAGAATGTCACTCCCAAGCATCTTGAAACAATCACCGCAAAGCTCATCGATATGGGCTGTAAGGTAGAGGAATACGACGACGCTGTAAGAGTCATGAGGGACAAGCCTCTCTCAAGATGCAATGTAAAGACTATGCCCCACCCGGGCTTCCCCACCGATATGCAGCCCCAGATAGGCGTGCTTATGGCTATGGCGGACGGTGTCAGCATTCTCACCGAGGGTGTTTGGGATAACCGCTTCCAGTATGTTGACGAGCTTCGCAAAATGGGCGCTCAGGTCAGCGTTGACGGCAAGGTGGCTATCTACGACGGCGTGGGCACTCTGCATGGCGCTCCTGTCAAGGCAACTGACCTGCGCGGTGGTGCTGCTATGGTAATCGCTGCCATGGCCGCTGACGGAACTACTACAATAGGCGATATCTACCACATTGAACGAGGCTACGAGAATATGATCGAAAAGCTCACCCGATGCGGTGCGGATATCAAGAGAAAATCATTCCCCGATTGATAAAGTTTAAGGGAGCAGATTAAAATCTGCTCCCTTTTTTATTTGCTGTAATTACGGATTGGCAGGCGAAATCACATAGCGATTTATTGACGCAGACATATAGTAAATGTATACTGTGACTGAGAGAAAAATTTGAAGTTGTAGGAGAGGTGCTAAATGATTAGAATTATGAAACAAAACGACTTAGCACAATGTGGCAAGATTTATGCAAAAGCGTTCCCAATAGAACATTGGGGTATAGACTGGACAGAAGATAATGCAACAGAATATCTTCAGGATTTTTATGAACAGAAAAGATTTGTTGGGTTTGTATATGAAGAGAATGATGAAGTGTTAGGATGTATATTTGCGCTTTGTAAGGTTTCTGGAAGCAAGAAAGAAATACATATTAATGAGATGGCAGTGCTTCCTGGGCGACAAGGTTGCGGAATAGGTAAACAATTGTTAAATGCAGTTAAAGATTACAGTAAGGCGAATGGACTTGCAGGAATTGTTCTTTATACAAGCGAGTATGCACCAGCAGCTAAATTTTATGAAAAGAACGGTTTTCAGTTATCAAATGGAACTATATGTATGTATTGCGAGTAATTTAAGTATGTTCATATTTCAGTTTGACGGAGCGCCAAATCCCAATTTGTAAGGAACGGAAACTTTCAATTTTATGAATTAAATATTGTAAAAAGTATCCGTCCATTCATTTGAATGGACGGATACTTTTATTTAACTTAAATTATCATCAATAAATTCCAGCAGAGGCTTTTTTCTTACAAGCTCACGGTTGTTTTTATACCATTCGTAAGCTTCTTTCAGGCCCTCCTTGAGTGGCTTGGTATCGCTCATCAGCTTTTTCATCTCCTGCACGTCCAGCACATACTCATAATCGAGGAACGGGAAATAACTTCGCTGGTTTATCTCTTTGCTGACATATTTAAGCTCGGGTACTTTACCGAGTACCTCATAGCAGAGCCTGACCCACTCTTTTACGCTGACTGTCTCAGCGTTGCCGACGTTGAAAATATGCTGCGTGGGCTTTTTCTCAAGCAGTATTTCCATAAAGCGGCACATATCCTCAATATTGAAAAACTGCAGGGGCAGTTTACCCTCCTTCGGAATGTAAAATGGCAGGTCTTTCTCGGCACACTCGAACACAAAGGCTTCACGGTATACGTTGTTCATCTGTCCGTACAGGTACGGAGGACGAATTATATAAGCCTGCGGATATTTTTCTCTTATGTATTTTTCTGCGGCAATTTTATTTGTTCCGTAATCGCCCCAATGTATATTTGCTCCGCATTTCTGATTTTCCGTAAAAGGCTGCGGCAGAGTTTCGGGGTACACCGCACTGGAGCTTACAAATATATACTGTCCCACATCTCCCAGTGCCTCTGCAAGCTCCCTTACATCAGTCTCATTGTATGAGGCAACGTCCAGCACCGCATCGAAGCTGTAATTTCTCAGTGTGTCCCCCAGAGCGTGCCTGTCGGCCTCTATCAGAATAACTCCCTCCGACTGCGGTCTGGTGTTGCGATTGAGCACATAGACCCTGTGCCCGCGTTTAACAAAGTACTCCGCTGTGAAACGGCTTGCAAAAACCGTTCCTCCTGTTACAAGAATGTTCATCAAGCAGCACTCCTTTTGTATCTGGCAGTTTATTACATACAGTAAAGTGTCATGAGCTATGCTCTGTGGGATTACTTGCGCTTTGTCTTAAAAATTCCTATGGCAGCAATTATCATCGCCGCAACAGTCAATATAATCGACCAGTCCTGTGCAGGAATGCTCGACACAAATATTGCTGTGGGGCCGTCTGCACCGCCAATGATGGATTCAGAAGCTTCTATGGAATTTTTCACACTGCAGGAAAAAATGCCTTTTAATGTATCACACATCAGGTTCAGCAGCGCAAGTACACCTATTGCAATAAAAACACCTTTCCATATTTTCCTCTTCTTTTCTTTTTGCTCAGCGATCTCATCACTTAATAATTCAAGCTTTTCTGCAAGAGCCGAAACTGTTTCCGAAGTTTCGGCTTGGGGCAGTACTTCCCCCAGCAATGTGTTTACGTCTGTATCCAAAGCCTCCGCTATCTTTATCAGCATTTCCGCATCGGGCGCAGACACACCCTTTTCCCATTTGGATACCGTTTGACGAACAACATTGACCTTCATCGCCAGCTCTTCCTGAGAGTAATTTTTTGCTTTTCGTAGTTTTCTTATATTTTCATTCAACATACTGTACTTGCCCTTTCATTTTTATTTATATTTAAAAGCAAGAGACCGTTGCATTCAAGCAACGAATATTAACATCAACGCCATGCAACAAAAAAACGGCAGTATAAACTGCCGTTTTTTCTCTTTTACTGGATGGAGCAGTCGATATAGTGCTCGAGCTCCTCATCTTCCTTACGCTTCTTTTCAAGCATGAGGATCGCTGTGGTAACAGATGCGACGATTGCTGCGATCGCAGTGATAACGCCAAGGATAACCCACGGATTGGTCTTTTTCATAGCGGAATGCACCTCCAAAATTATATATCTCTTTATCTCTCATGGGGCTTTTTTGCCCTTCGTCATTTCTTATTTATATGATAATAGCTTTGACCGTTCTTGTCAATTATAACCGTCCCATTTTTACATAACTTTTACGTTTTGTTGCGTTCTCATTCATCATCTTGGTGCAAAGTGCAATAAAACTGCCGCCAAATAGCAAAAAAGCAGAGCCACTGCTCTGCTTTTAAATCAAAAGGTACATTAGGAAGCCTTGTTTGCCTTGCGGACGATAGCGGACTTCTTTCTTGCAGCGGTATTCTTGTGAAGAATTCCCTTTGCAACAGCCTGATCGATCTTCTTAATTGCAAGGCGGACTGCCTCATCAGTATTCTCATGATTCTCGATTGCAGCATCAGCCTTTTTGAGAGTTGTCTTGAGGTTGGATCTGATTGCCTTGTTGCGGAGATTCTTTGTCTCGTTGACCTTGACTCTCTTCTTAGCAGACTTAATGTTGGGCATTGACGGTACACCTCCTTGCTTTCTTACAGTCACGTGCAGTTATTGTAGCACTATTCATTCAAAAAAGCAACTATTTTTTTTGCTGTGCGTATTTTTTGTCTTTGCTTTCGTCATTTATGATATTTAGAGCCGTTATTTATGCAAAATGCACGATATATCTGCTCACAGAGCATGACTCTGGCAAGCTGATGAGGGAATGTCATTGGGGACATGGACAGCTTTACCTTCGCCTTTGTCTTTACTTCGTCAGATAATCCGAAGGAGCCGCCGATAACAAAGCACATTCCTTTTCCGGATATCGCGGTCTTTTCCGCAAGGGTGGCCAGCTGCTCCGAGGAATGGGGCTTTCCCTCTATGCACATGGCAATTATATCACTGCCGTTCGGACACTTTGAAAGGATATTCTTCCCTTCTGCAATGAGTCCTGCCTCTATCTGAGACCGTGAGGGGTCATTGGGCAGTCTGTGCTCATCTATCTCTATTATCGAAAACTTGCAGTACGCAGAAAGCCGCTTTGAATACTCGCTGCAGGCATCTCTCCAGTACTGCTCCTTGAGCTTGCCCACACATATTATGCGTACGTCCTGCATCAGAACACCACCATTTCCCCGCCGTCGGGTGCAAGGGCTGACAGCGTGTAATCATAATTTTTCCTCATGCCTGCCCCTGTAAGAGTATTGAACGAAGTTTCATAGGCAAGGCTCGGAGTGTTGTTGTCCTGACTGATATGTCCGAGAAAAAATCTTGTTGAGCCTTTTCTTATAAGCTGGGCAAGCTCTGCGGCGCAGGCAGGATTTGAAAGATGACCTATTTCGGAAAGTATCCTCTGCTTTGTAAGAGGCGGATATGGGCCATACCGAAGCATTTTTTCGTCGTGATTGGATTCTATCAGTACAGCATCGCAGCCACAAATCGTATTTCGGACTGTTTCGGTCACATAGCCCATATCGGTGGCCACTGCTATCTTCCTGCCGTCGCAGGTCTCGATCGTATAGCCGCAGCTTTCGGCGGCATCGTGAGAGGTACGGAAAGAATTTATTCGCATTTCGGGCAGCTCGACCGCGCCTTCTAAAACGTGATGCTCAACGCCGTTTAAATGACCGTTCTGCGCCATGGCGCGAAGCGTTCCTTCCGTTGCGTAAACGGGGATATTATATTTTCCCGCAAACACACGCACTCCGCTTACATGATCGATATGCTCATGTGTTATGAATATTCCTGCTATGCTTTCGGGCTGTACCTCTCGCTGAGACAGTGCCGTGCAGAGCTTCTTTGCACTGACTCCTGCATCTATCATTACATATCTGCCCGAACAGCCAACGATAGTGCTGTTGCCTTTACTTGATGAAAAAAGGGAGCTTATGCGAGCCAAGAAATTACTCCTCTCGATTGTTCGATCACACACCGAAGAAATCCATGGGCTTACCCTTTGCCCACAGCTTCAGCGCATTGTAGTTGAGCATGTACTTATATGAGGAACGCACACGCTCGCTCTTTAAGTCAATATAGGTTTCTCCTCCTACAGAGAAGGACAGGTGAGTGCGGTTTGTAGCTCTCAGCTTTTCGATGGCATCAAAGTACCACACCTCATCGATGCCCTCGCCGTGAAGTTCGAAACGGTCTGAATACATATAGAATGTACCCTTGCCTGCGGTGGCTTTTTCGTGAGCCTTTTCCGATTCTATGAATATCTCGTCTTCATCGACGAAAATAGGTGTCTGACCTGTCAGGTCATACTCGCCCTCTTCGATGCAACGGACGATTTCCTTTCTTTGCCAGTCGTCCCAGTCGGTGATAGTCTCAAAAATCACATCGTCGCCCTCAAAGAAGCCGTATTTATTATAGGTAACACTGTATCCGCACTCAAGGCAGGAGAATACATTGCCCTCGCCATGCATACGGCACATCTTACCGCATTTCGGGCATCTGTAAAGGGAGGTTTCAAGCTCTGCAGCAAGCTCCTTACCCTTATACACGTACATCTTCTCTCTCTGGGTTGCGTATGCATCAACCATGAGGTTTTCGCATATGCACTCGTGCAGCTCTTCACGGCTCATTGCCGCAACCTCTTCGGCTGTGAGTACACGTCTGAGTTCGCACCACTCTCTGCCCTTGCGCATGTTTTTTGCAGCGATGGGCTTCATAAGGAAGCTGCCCTCTATGCCGTAGAGGTAAACAGGCAGTCCAAGCTGCTTTACAAGCTTTGCAGTGGCAGGAGATATGTAGCCGGTTCTGCCTGTATAGGTACAACCGCCCTCGGGGAAAATTCCTATGCTGCCGCCTTCCTTTTTGCACTGGAGTATCTCTTTTATTGCCTTTAAGTCAAGCTGGGCACGGGATATGGCAATAGGTCCGCAGGCCCAGTTGATAAGCTTGCCCACATTCCACTTGAGAATATGGTCACTGGCCACAAACTGGCAAACACCCGGAACAGACGCGGCAAGTCCGACAGTATCAAAGTCGTTATTGTGATTTGCAAGCACAACGTACTGCTTGAATTTCGGTGTTCCCTTGGGCTTTATGGTCTTTCTCCAGCCGCATTTGAAATATACAAAGACTCTTGCAAGAGGCTTGACCACTGCAAAAACCACCTTGTGTCTGAAAAGGTTATAGCTCTTTTTCTTCTTTTTTGCCATTGTTGTCACCTCATACAGCATATTAATACTCTTTTAATGATAACACATATTTTGATTCTTGACAACAAGTAATGTTCCTTTTTGATTTTTTCTTAAAATATCCCCTCTTTTGACAAGGTAAGATAACTGTTTGTTTTGAAAAAATCAGTTTACGTTGACATAAGCAACAGAGTTTTTAACATTCCAAAACCGCATTGTTACGCCATTTCAGATTTTTTACATTACGGAGCAATGCGAGTTTTTCACGTTTTCCACCAAGTTTTCCACATTTATTATGTCAACACACATAACTCTCTTAAAAATACAGAATGTATTTGCATATTATTTTTTCCCATGCCAATAATCTCCTGCAAAGGAAGATTTTTATTTCGGCCGATATGGCAGAAAGGTGTTTTGACTATGATTCGTTCCGTCAGTCGCTTTGCTGTGGAGATAAATAAACCCGACAGCCCTTACTTTGAACGTGTTATATGCTTTGTACGTCCTCAGTATGCCGAAAACGGCAGTATCGACCTCCACCGTGCCGCTTGTGAATGCATTGATGAGATAAATGAGGGTATTGAATGTTCGGAGGATTCCAGCACCCCTGAAAGAAGTGCAAAGGATATGTTTTCTGAAAAACTGATGGGGTTGCCCCGTTGGTCCCTTATGGCAGGAGCAGCAGCCGCAGGCTCAGGGCTGACCCTTATCGGTGCACTGCTCATATTCTGAGACCTGACAGCGTATATATCAGATGAAACGGAGGTCTGATATATGCAAAACTTAGCATCCTTAAATCGTATAACATTAAATGAAAAAAGCCGCTCGATACTTGTCTGCACTTTCGGTACAGCACTTTGCTTTGCTCTGTCTGCCTTTCTGCATGTTGCCTACAGGCTCAGCGGTCAGAGTATTATTGTCGCTGTATTTGCTTCTGTCAACGAAAGCGTATGGGAACACGTTAAAATTCTTGTGATCCCGTTTCTTTTCTGGAGCATTGCAGAGTATTATCTCCTTAAGCCCCATATCAAAAGACTTATCGTTGCCCGATGTGCAGGGACTCTTGCCATAATGCTTCTGACAATCTGCTTTTTCTTTATATACAGCGGTATCTGGGGCAGCAGTGTGCTGTGGATAGATATCACTGCGGCTTTTCTGTGGATTGCCTGCGGAGAGATAGTCAGCATCAGAATAATAAATTCAGATATGAATGTACGTGACATCTTCCCCATTTCTGCCGCTTTGCTGTGTCTTATTATTGTCATGCTGCTGTGCTTTTCCGTAAGTCCTCCGAAAATCGGACTGTTCAGGGACCCTGTGACACAGCTGTACGGATTGGAAACAAGACCGTAAGCTAAAAAATATAACACAAAAAATATAACGTTTTACCCCCTTCATTTGTATCTGCACATAAAATTGGCCGCCTTATCTTGACTATTAACACTGTAATGAGTTAAACTATGTCAGAAAACTAACAAATGAAAGGTTGCAGTTACAAATGGCTATCGTTAAAGGCTTCAACGGCATGCGCTTCTCCGAAGCAGCAGGCACCCTCGAATCCCTCACCTGCCCTCCCTATGACATTATCAGCGAGGAGCAGCGTCTGGCTTACCTCGAGACCAACGAGAAAAACGTTATCCGTCTTGAGCTTCCCAAGGGCGATGATCCTTATGCTCAGGCAGGCGAAGTTCTCAAGGCATGGCTCGCTGACGGCACTCTCATCCGTGAGGGCAAGGATTCCATCTATATCTACGAAGAGGAATTCAAGGTAAAGGACACTGTCATGTCCATCAAGGGCATGATCGCCGCTGTCAAGCTCGAGGAGTTTGACAAGGGTATTGTTCTCCCTCACGAGGAGACTCTCTCCAAGGCCAAGACTGACCGTCTCAACCTCATGAAGGCTACAGGCTGCAACTTCTCCCAGATATACTCCCTCTACATGGACGAAGAGGGCAAGACAAAGTCCCTTATCGACGAGTGCTCCGACTGCACTCCCGACCTCGAGCTTACCGATGAGGCAGGCGTTACACACCGCATGTGGATCGTCTCCAACCCCTCTACCGTTGCAAGACTCTGCGGCGACTTTGCTGACAGAAAGCTCTATATTGCTGACGGTCATCACCGCTATGAGACCGGTATCAACTACCGCAACTACTGCCGTGAGAACGGTACTCCCGAGGGTGCTGACAGCGACTACATCATGATGATGCTCGTTGACATGGAGAATGACGGTCTTGTTGTATTCCCCACCCACCGCCTTGTTCGCGACCTTGAGAACTTCGACAAGGACGCAATGCTGGACGCGGCAAAGGAAAACTTCGAGATCACTCACGAGACAGGTGTTGACACCATCGAGAGCAAGCTTGATGCTTACTACAAGGACGGCAAGAAGGCCTACGCACTTTACTGCGGCGGCGACGAGTGGGATCTTCTCGTTCTCCGTGACCTCGCTGTCATGGAAAGCGTTCTTCCCGGCTGCTCCGATGCTCTCCGCGGTCTTGACGTAAGTGTCCTTCACTCCCTCGTTCTTGAGAACTGCCTCGGAATCGACAAGGAGAACATGGCTGCTCAGATTAACTTGACCTACACAAGAGTCTTCGACGAGGCTATCGATGGCGTAAAGAGCGGCAAGTTCCAGTGCTCCTTCATTCTCAATCCCACCAGAGTTGAGGAGATCCGCGATGTTGCAGCTGCTGGCGAAAAGATGCCTCAGAAGTCCACTTACTTCTATCCGAAGCTCATCACCGGTATGGTCATGAACCGTTTCGGCGAATAATTGGGAAAAGCGCTGAAATCAGCATAACAATGCGGATTTAACCGCTAAAAACCGCACATTCGATTTTTGATGTTTTCAAACCGCTCGACCGCATGGTTGAGCGGTTTCTATCATACATCTTATACATTTCCATATTTTGTTCTGAAAGTCAAAAAATTGCAATTTTACTATAGATTTAAAATGTTTTATAGTGTAGAATACTCTGCGTGGCGTATACTACCAGTATTACTTATAAGTACGCAAACCCATTCAGGAGAAAGGATAGGAACAAATGAAAGAATATTTAAAGGACGTTTCCGAGGTTCTCGACGAACAGGGAACGAGCGCCGAGGGTCTTAGCAGTAAGGCTGCCGCTGAGCGTCTGGCTCAGCACGGTTTCAACAAACTGGCTGAAGCAAAAAAGACAAGCCTTATCATGAGATTTGTAAAATCTCTTGCTGATCCCATGATCCTCGTGCTTCTTGCAGCAGCTGCTATTTCCGCAGTTACCGAGATAATCGAGGGCGGCTTCCCCACAGATGCTATCATTATTCTTATAGTTGTTATCATCAACTCTGTTCTCAGTGTTTTTCAGGAATCAAAGGCAGAGTCCGCTATCGAGGCTCTCTCTGAAATGACCGCCGCTCAGTCAAAGGTCGTTCGTGACGGCAAGTCCGTTATCGTTCCTGCTGCTGAGCTTGTACCCGGCGATATCGTTATTCTCGATGCAGGTGATGCTGTTCCTGCTGACGGACGCATTATCGAATGCGCAAGCATGAAAGCAGAAGAAGCTGCTCTGACAGGTGAGTCCGTTCCTGTTGACAAGAAGGTCGAAGCTATCGGCGGCGGCGAGAACGGTGAAGTCTCTCTGGGCGATCGCAAGAACATGGTCTACACCGGCAGCACCATCGTTTACGGTCACGGCAAGATGGTAGTTACCGGCACCGGCATGAACACCGAGATGGGCAAGATCGCTGATGCTATCGCTACAGCAGAAGAGGGTCAGACTCCTCTCCAGCGCAAGCTCTCAGAGCTGAGCCGTCTGCTCACCTTCCTCGTACTCGGCATCTGTGTCATTCTTTTTGTATTTAACCTTATAAGAGGATCTATCGTTGGCGAACTCAACGGCGGAGTTATCCTTGACACCTTCATGGTCGCTATCTCTCTCGCAGTTGCGGCTATCCCCGAAGGTCTGGCTGCTGTTGTCACCATCGTTCTTTCCATGGGCGTTACCAAGATGTCTGCCCGAAACGCAGTTATCCGTAAGCTCACAGCCGTTGAAACTCTCGGCTGCACTCAGATAATCTGCTCTGACAAGACAGGTACTCTGACAATGAACAAGATGACTGTTGTGGAGGATTTCTCCGACGACAGCAATCTCCTTGCAAAGGCAATGTGCCTTTGCTGCGATGCAGTTCTCAACGAAGAGACAGGCAATTCCGATATCGGTGACCCCACCGAGTGTGCTCTTGTAAACTTCGCTTACGGCAAGGAAATGCCCAAGCCTGCTCTTGAGGCTGAGGCTCCCAGAATCGGCGAGGCTCCCTTTGATTCCATGCGCAAGATGATGACCACCGTTCACAACGAGAACGGCAAGATAGTTCAGTACACCAAGGGTGCTACCGACGTTATTCTCAGCCGCTGCTCTTCTTACCTTGAAAACGGCAAGGCTGTGCCTATGACCGAGGAAAAGAAAAAGGCTATCGCTTCCGAAAACAAGGGTATGGCCGACAGAGCACTCCGCGTTCTCTGCGCCGCTGTAAGATACTGGGATGCAGAACCCGAAAGCTATGAGGATACCTTCCTTGAAAAAGACCTCTGCTATGTAGGTCTCGTCGGCATGATCGACCCTGTACGTCCCGAGGTTATCGATGCGGTAAATGAGTGCCGCAGCGCTCACATTCGTCCTATCATGATAACAGGCGACCACATTGACACCGCTACCGCTATTGCAAACACCCTCGGCATTCTCGATGGCGGCAGAAAGGCCATCACAGGCGCTGACCTCGACAAAATAAGTGATGAACAGCTTGAAAAGGATATCGAGCTCTATTCCGTCTACGCACGTGTTCAGCCCGAACACAAGACAAGAATCGTCAATGCATGGCGCGCAAAGGGCATGATCACCGCTATGACAGGTGACGGCGTTAATGACGCACCCTCCATCAAGAGCGCTGACATCGGCGTCGGTATGGGTATCACAGGCACTGACGTTACAAAGAACGTTGCCGACATGGTTCTCGCTGACGACAACTTTGCAACTATCGTTACAGCCGTCGAAGAAGGCAGAAGAATTTACGACAATATCCGCAAGACAATCCAGTTCCTGCTCTCCTCCAACCTCTCCGAGGTCATCGCAATCTTCGTTGCAACACTCTGCGGATTCGTTATCCTCAAGCCCCCTCATCTGCTTTGGATAAACCTTATTACAGATACCTTCCCCGCACTGGCTCTCGGTACTGAGAAGGCAGAAAAGAACATCATGAACCGCGCACCCCGTGATTCCAAGGAAGGCGTCTTTGCAGGCGGCATGTTGCTTGACATCATTCTCCACGGCGGTATCGTAGCTGCTATCACCCTTATCGCTTACTTCATCGGCAACGGAATCGGCGGTGCCGATCACGGCATTACAATGGCATTCCTCGCACTCTCCATGACCGAGGTTTTCCATTCCTTCAACATGCGCTCCAGAAGACAGTCTGTATTCTCTATCAAGACTCACAATATGCTCCTCTGGGGCACTATGGCACTTTCCTTTATCCTTACCACAGCAGTCGTATTCATCCCCTTCCTGAGAAATGCATTCTCCTTCTCTGAGATAGGCCTCGGTGAATACGGAATCGCTATCGCTCTTGCGATTACTATTATCCCCATCGTTGAGATAATCAAGTTCATTCAGCGCAAGACAGGTCACGGCAACGAATAAGTTTTACCTTAAAGGCCTGACGGCTAACGCCGTCGGGCCTTTATTTATATTTCACAAACTTCGCGCATATATGTTGCACATATTTCACAATCGTTCTGTTGACTTTGTTTTTTCCATGTGTTAAAATCTCTAACAGTTAAACGATTAATTGTTAATCGGCTAATTTTTACAGGAGGTGACGTTTTTGGCAATTGAGAAGCGTGATATCTTAGGCAAGATCACGCAGGTAAAGCTGCTTCGCAGGCTTGCCGCTCAGCGCGAGGATCTCGCTCTGTATCACGGTCAGTTCCCCATAATGGACACTGTATGCAGACACGACGGCTGCACTCAGAAAGAGCTTGCGGATATGCTGATGGTCAGCCCTGCGTCCATAGCCGTTTCCACCAAAAGGCTTGAAAAATCGGGACTGCTGACCCGCAGGACCGATGAGTGCAACGCACGCTGCAACAGGCTGTCCATAACAGAGCAGGGTCTCGACACCCTTGAAAAGTGCCGTGCAGTTCTTGACAGGATCGACAACAGCGCTTTTTCGGGCTTATCCGAGCGGGAGCTTGATGACTTTGTTTCTTATCTTGACCGTATAATAGTCAACCTCGGAGGCGATGCAGACCGAAACGGCCCCTGCGTTATCGCCAAACTCGCAGGAGAAGTCGCCGACAACGAAAGAAAATTGGCAAAACAGCAGGAGGATGATGCCGACAATGATTAAATATGTTGGAAAGTACGCAAAAAATGCCATAATTACACCTATTCTTATGATAGGTGAGATTGGCATGGAAATTCTGATACCGTTTATTATCTCCCTTATTGTGGATAACGGTATCAACAACGGCATGAATGCCGCAAGCAATGATCTGACCCCCATGTTCACAAGCAGGGGCGATCAGATAGGCTACGTTGCAATGATGGGCGGTCTGATGATACTCTGCGCTCTGTTCTCCCTTTTCTGCGGCGCTATGGCGGGAAAGAATGCAGCTGTCGCAGGTGCAGGCTTTGCAAAGAATCTCCGTCAGGCACTTTTCTATAAGGTGCAGGATTTCTCCTTTGCAAACACCGACCATTTCTCCACCGCATCTCTTGTCACAAGACTTACCACCGACGTTACAAACACTCAGAATGTTTTTTCCATGCTTCTGAGAATGGCTATAAGAGCTCCCTTTATGATGATAGGCGGTCTTATCATGGCGACACGCCTCAGCGGAAGCCTTTCCATTGTTTTTGCCGTCATCATGCCTCTTATGGTCGTCACCCTTGGTCTCCTTATGGTCCTGGCATATCCCCGTTTCAAGGCTATGCTTGAGCGCATTGACAACATGAACGCCACCGTACAGGAAAACCTTATTGCCATGCGTGTTGTAAAGGCATTTGTAAGAGGCGATCATGAAGATAAGAAGTTCCGCAAATCTGCAAATGACCTGCGCAATATGCAGGTCAAGGCCGAAAAGCTTCTTGTTTACGGTATGCCTATAATGTCCCTTTGCATGTATGCATGTATCGTTTTCGTTCTGCTGTTCGGCGGTTCAATGGTCATAAACGGTTCTATCGAGAGCGGTGTTAAGCCTTACCTTATCGACAGCACCATGACCAGCGGTCAGCTTATCAGCTTTATCTCTTACATTACTCAGATTCTCATCAGCCTTCTCATGCTGGGTATGATACTCATAAACATCGTCCTTTCCCGTGCATCGATAACCAGAATCAACGAGGTTCTCAATGAGGAACTTGACATTGCTGACAACGCATCCGATATCAGGGTAAAGGACGGCAGCATCGACTTTGATATGGTGGATTTCAGCTATTCAAAGAACCCCGATAATCTTACTCTTGAAAACATCGACCTGCATATCAGGTCCGGTGAGACCATCGGAATCATAGGCGGTACGGGCTCTGCAAAGAGTACCCTTGTGCAGCTTATTCCCCGACTCTACGACGTTGTTGCCGGCTCTGTAAAGGTCGGCGGAGTTGATGTCCGTGAGTATTCACTCGATGAACTTCGCAACAGCGTTGCAATGGTTCTTCAGAAGAATGTCCTCTTCTCGGGAACTATCGCAGAAAATCTGCGCTGGGGCAACGAGCACGCTACAGACGAACAGCTTGTTGCGGCATGTAAGGTCGCCTGCGCTCACGACTTTATTGAAAGCTTCCCCGATGGCTACAACACCGAGCTCGGCCAGGGCGGTGTCAATGTCTCAGGCGGTCAGAAGCAGAGACTCTGTATCGCACGCGCACTGCTTAAAAAGCCCAAGATCATAATCATGGACGACAGCACCAGTGCCGTTGATACAGCAACCGATGCATCCATCCGCGAGGCTCTCAGAACAGAGCTTGCTGACACCACCACTATTATCATTGCACAGAGAATTTCCTCTGTTTCCGATGCTGACAGGATAATCGTCATGGACAACGGCAAAATAGATGCCATAGGCACTCACGATGAGCTCCTCGAAAGCAACGAAATTTACCGTGAGGTTTACGAATCTCAGCAGAAAGGAGCGCAGGACTAATGGCAGGACCTAAAATGGGCGGTCCCGGAAGAAAAGGCATGGCTGTCGGACCAAAACCCAAAAACGCAGGCAAAACACTTTCCCGTGTGCTCTCCTATATGTTCAAATATAAGGTCAGCATGATAATTATTCTGACATTCGTTGTCCTCATCTCTCTCTTTGAGGTTGCAGCGACTTATCTTCTCAAACCTCTTATCGACAGCATCTCCACCGCTGTCACCGAAAGCGGCTCTCTTATTCCCTCGTCAGAGCGTTTCAAGGAGCTTATAAGCACTACGCTGGTCATTGCTGTAATTTATATCTGTGCAGTTCTTTTCAATGTTATCGCCAGCAGACTTATGCTCAATGTCTCTACCCGCACACTTCTGCGAATCAGAACAGAGATGTTCTCCAATATGCAGAAGCTGCCTATCAAATTCTTTGATACACGCACCCACGGTGAGCTTATGAGCCGCTACACCAATGATATCGACGCTCTGCGCGATTTTATGAGCAACACTATAACGAATTTTATAAGCTCCATGCTTACAGTCGTTTCCGTGTTCGTTATGATGTGTGTACTCAGCTGGCAGCTTACCATTCTTGTTATTCTTATGCTGTTCCTTATCCTCTTCCTTGTCAGCACCATCGGCAAGAAGAGCGGCAAGTATTTCATGGAACAGCAGAAGAACATCGGTAAGGTAAACGGTCATATCGAAGAGATGATCGAAGGGCAGAAGGTCGTCAAGGTATTCTGCCACGAAGACAAGGTAAAGGAAGAGTTTGACGCTCTTAACGCTGACCTTGCAGCAGCCTCCACCAAGGCTCACACCTTCGCAAACATCCTTCACCCCATCATGGGCAATCTTTCCCACGCACACTACGCTATAACCGCACTTGTCGGTGCTGTTATCGCTATTCTTACAGGCTCCATCACTCTTGGCACTCTCGCTTCCTTCCTCACCTTTACCCGTAATTTCTCCCGTCCCATCACCATGATGAGCCAGCAGTTAAACGCCATACTTATGGCACTTGCAGGCGCTGAGCGTATTTTTGAGATAATTGACGCAGAACCCGAGACTGACGACGGCTATGTCATGCTTGTAAATGCTTCTGTTGATGCAGAGGGCAATATCTCAGAAAGTGAAACAAGAACAGGCGTATGGGCATGGAAGCACCCCCACGGCGACGGCACTATCACATACACTCTGCTCAAGGGCGAGGTGGAATTTGAGGACGTTGTATTCGGATATGAAGAAAACAAGACAGTTCTCAACGGCATTTCCCTCTACGCAAACGAAGGTGAGAAGATCGCTTTTGTCGGCTCTACAGGCGCAGGCAAGACCACCATTACAAACCTTATCAACCGCTTCTATGATGTGCCTGACGGCAAGATCCGCTACGACGGCATAAACATCAACAAGATAAAGAAGGACGATCTTCGCCGTTCCCTTGCAATGGTTCTGCAGGATACCCATCTGTTCACAGGCACCGTTATGGAGAATATCCGCTACGGAAAGCTTGACGCAACAGACGAAGAATGTATTGCGGCCGCAAAGATCGCGAATGCACACTGGTTTATTGAGCATCTTCCCGAGGGGTATAACACAATGCTCACCGCAGACGGCGCAAACCTCTCTCAGGGCCAGCGCCAGCTCATAGCGATTGCAAGAGCGGCTGTTGCAGATCCCCCTGTTCTTATCCTTGACGAAGCTACAAGCTCCATCGATACCCGAACCGAGCGGCTTATCGAAAAGGGTATGGATAAGCTGATGGAGGGCAGGACGGTATTTGTTATTGCACACAGACTGTCCACCGTCCGAAATTCCGATGCTATCATGGTTCTTGAAAAGGGCGAGATAATCGAGCGTGGAAATCACGATGCACTCATCGCTCAGAAGGGTAAATATTATCAGCTTTATACAGGTATGTTTGAGCTGAGCTGAATTTAAGAAAAACAGGCTGCTGCAGATTTCTGCAGCAGCCTGTTTTTTACGGAATAGTTATAAGAAACGCCTCATCATATTCGTCATTTGAGTCATCATATCTGATGTAAAACTGATCCTCAGACACCCATTCCACATCAAAATATACCGTTTCCATGAATCCATTGCCGTCATAGCTCCAGAGATGGTCCTTACCGTACCACTTCTCCTCGTAAACTCTGGGACGGCTGACAAAATCATATTCCACCACTATTTTGTGGGTTCCCTGCGGAGATGTATACTTCTGCACAGGCTGTCCTGAAATACTGCAGCCTGCAAAAAGAATCATCACAGCAAGAATAAACGGTAAAGTCCTTTTCAAGAAAACTCCTCCCTGTAAGTTTTTCTACAGTTTATTTCAACTGCTTTCTAAGTGCTTTTATATCGCTTTTCGGAGCGATTTTTACCGCCTGCGCCATGATCTTTTCAAAGGCTTCCGATGCACTCATTGAATAACAGGAGGCGATGTGCTCATGGGAGAATAGCTCCTCTGCAAGGGAATACACGCCCACAGCCCAGCCGTATCGCTCGCCTTTTTTGTTTATCCTCTTTTCAAAGCCTCGGGTGACAATATAAGTCTGCATTTCAAGCTGAGCCGTGACGGTTGAAAAACCCTTTTCTCCGCCTTTTCCAAAGCCTGCAAGGGATTTAAGCTCATTGGACATCAGCTGTCCGTATTTTTCCAGAGTGTCGATGATCTTCTTCTGTCTGAGCGTGGCGAGGGAATCCTCCCATCTGGCATCAAAATCATACCCGTCACGGCGGTAAGCAGCAAAAACGGGAAACCATTCCTTTGAGATAAAGCCCGATTTATTTCCAAAGAATTTGCCGTAGGCAACATTTCCTCTTGCGGCGAGAGTGGCACGCCATTCCCAGACATCAAGGCTGTCCCCTGTCCACCAGTGGTCATTGGGGCTTATCGCCTCTGCGGAAAAATCGGGCGTACCCTCTGCGCCAAAAAGCGGCAGAAAGCCCACTTCGTTTATATAGCATTCAAGCTGTTCGGGAGTTTTTACTATGGCTTCCTCATCGCTCATTCCCTGAGGCACCCAGTTACCGTCAATTACTGTCATCTGTCGGCATCTCCATATCCCATGTTTCAGGACACACTTCGGTTATCTTATCTCTAAGCTTTAAAAAGTCCTCAAAGGCCTCGGGCTTACGTCTCGGATCGCGCAGAAGTGCCGCAGGGTGCAGTGTTGCCATCATAAGCACGCCGTTCTTTTCTATAAAATTGCCGTGATCCTTTGTTATCTTCATGTTCGGGTCCATTATCTTCATGCCCGATATTCTGCCCAGGCACACGATTATCTTAGGTCTGATGATCCTTACCTGCTCTCTCAGCCACTCTATGCAGCTTTCCTGCTCAAAGGGCTCGGGATCACGGTTTTTCGGCGGACGGCATTTTACTATATTGGCTATATAGATGTTCTTTTCGCGGCTCAAGCCTACCGCATCGAGCATAAGGTCGAGCAACTTTCCTGCTCTGCCTACAAAAGGCTCGCCCTTTAAATCCTCCTGCTCTCCGGGGCCTTCACCGATAAAAAGCACCTTCGCATCAGGATTTCCCACTCCGAAAACAAGGTTTGTCCTGCCTTTGCACAGCTCACATTTATCACACTTGAGGCACTCTTCGTAAAGTACCGAAAGCTTCTTGCTCATGTTATCATTCCTTTCAAAAACATTATATTGGATTATCAGTCGCAAAATCAATACAAATGTATTGAAATTCTCCGACTTTTGCGTTATTATGTTATAAGTAGCAATTCGGCTTTGGGCAACCTGTGCCGTTTATATCAAATATTGCTCATTTTATCGGAGGTATATTTACATGAAAGTATTAGTCGAAACTTCTGCACGTCATGCTCATATCACCAAGGAGCACCTCGCTATTCTTTTTGGTGCTGATCATCAGCTGACAAAGAAGAAGGATCTTTCCCAGCCCGGCCAGTTCGCCTGCGAAGAGAGAGTTACTGTTGTAGGCCCCAAGGGTGAGCTTCCCGGTGTTTCCATCCTCGGTCCCGAGAGACCTGCTTCTCAGGTTGAGCTTTCCCTCACCGATGCACGTAAGATCGGTATCATCGCCCCTATCCGCGAGTCCGGCGATGTAGCAGGCACCCCCGGCTGCAAGCTGGTTGGCCCCTGCGGCGAAGTTGAGCTCACCGAGGGCGTTATCGCTGCAAAGCGCCATATCCACTTCACCCCTGCTGATGCTGAGGCTTTCGGCGTTGCTGACAAGCAGATCGTAGAGGTCAAGGTAGAGACCGAGGGCAGAACCACCACCTTCGGTGATGTTGTTGTAAGAGTTAATCCCAACTTTGCAGCCGCTATGCACATCGATACCGATGAGTCCAACGCCGCTGCATGCGCAGGTGTTATTTATGGCGAGGTTATCGCTGACTGATAACCTGTTATCCCCAAAAAGAGGAAGTGATGCTGTTGCAGCACAATTCGCGTTTTCTTCGGCATGAGCTTAAATTTCTGATTACATATGCGGATTATTACAGTCTGAAATCTTCCCTTTGCGCTCTCCTTGAGCCCGATGAAAATTCGGGTGAGGACGGATACACCATCCGAAGCCTTTACTTCGACGATATTCACGACGGAGCATATGTCGGCAAGGAAAGCGGTTTGGGCAGGAGAAGAAAACACCGCATTCGTATCTACAATTATTCTGACAGTGTTATCAAGTATGAGATAAAGGATAAATTCGGCGATTATATTTCAAAGATTTCCGCTCCTGTCACTCGCAGTCAGTGCAATTGTATGATAAATACCAATTATGATTTCATGATCGACTCCGAGCATTCTACTCTGCGAGCAGGGTATATCGACGCAAAATGCTCACTGCTCAAGCCTCGCGTTATTGTTGATTACGAGAGAGAGGCTTATGTATGTGAATCGGGTAATGTACGTATTACCTTTGATATGGACATACGAGCCGGCATTGACAGCTTCGATATCTTTGATGAAGGGGTAATTACTGTACCGACTCTGGAGCCGGGCACACTCGTCCTTGAGGTCAAATACGACGATTTTCTCCCTTCATTCATTCGCAATGAATTGAAAAGGGTAGACAAGCGTCCTATGGCTATCTCAAAATATGTGCTCTGCCGTAAGGCAAAGGAATTATACTACAGGAGGGAGATTCCTTATGAATCTGTTTTTACAGTCAGACCAGTCAAATTTCAGTGACATTTTCAAGAATAAGTTTATCAGCCAGTTTACCGAGAATCAGCTGGATATCGGCAGCGCCGTTGCTGCTCTGCTGTTTTCCCTGCTGCTTGGTCTTGTGATATTCGCAGTATACAAGATCTGCTACCGCGGTGCTGTTTACAGCTTCAGCTTCAACGTTTCCCTTGTTATGATGGCTGTCATCACCTGCGCCATCATTCTTACCATCAGCTCAAATGTTGTTCTTTCACTCGGTATGGTCGGTGCTCTGTCCATTGTCCGTTTCAGAACAGCAATCAAAGACCCTGTTGATATTATGTTCCTGTTCTGGGCGATAACCATCGGCATTGTTGTAGGTGCTCACCAGTTTACTTTCGCACTTATCTCCACTGCTCTCATCGCCTTGCTTTGCTTCGTCTCTCTTATTTTCAGAAGCAAGGACGGCGCTTACCTGCTTATCATCAAGTATGTTCCCGGTGCAGGCCCCAAAATCGACAAGGTTATTGAGTCTGTTCACGGAAATGTGAAGAACAAGACCATCCGCAAGGGGGTTGCAGAAGTCATCATCGAGATCTCCGGCAGAAATGTCCAGAGAAACCTCGTGGAGGGCATCAGCTCTATCTCAGGCGTTGACAGCGTTGTTCTGGTAAATTACAACGGCGACTATGCTGAGTAATGATCTGCATATAACAAAAGACGGTGGTTTTTCCACCGTCTTTTTTACTATGAATTCACCTTGAATCTGTTGCTGCACAGAGGACAGTTTATCTCTCTTTCACCCTTGCCCTTCTTTACTCTCATGTACTTTCTGCAGGCAGGGCATTTTACGTACTTATGCGTTTTTCTGTCGCGAAACCTAAGAAAAGGCAGTTTGAAAAACTGTGCCACAGGGTTCCAGATTACCAAAAACACCGCATTCTCTTTTTGTCTCTGTGAAATATTTCTGGAAAGTGTCCTCCATACCATCAGCACAAGAATTGCCACCATAAGAATGTAGAAAACCATCCAGGGCAGGAAGATTGTTACGATAAAGAATATGAAATAAAGAACGAAAAGGAAAATATTGAGTTGGTCAAGACCGTTTCGTCCGTAGAAGAACCTCTGTATTTTATCCATTTGCTTTACTCCTTTCAGCAAAACGGTCTGCCGTATCCGTAACAGCAGCCACTGTTCATGGCATAGCAGCATATCTGAGAGAGGCAGGCTGAACAACAGACGTTATTGCAGTATGCATTGGGCAGTCCGAAAGACTGGCTCTGCTGACTGTATACATGACCGCCACGCTCGATTATTGCCTGCAGTCTGCGGTATTCCTGATTACCGGGGTCCATATTCACTGCTGTCTGTGCGTGGTTTCTTGCGGTTATGGTGTTGCCTGCACCGTAATTTGCAATGGCACTGTAATAATACCACTCTGCGTTTCGGTCGGTTATTTCGGAAAGCACGTGAAGAGCCTGTGCATACTGGCTCGCACGAAGATATGCACGCACCGAATCCATTTCGGTATAGCTTCTCTGTGATGAGCTCTGCTGTCCGTATCCGCCAAAGCCGCCAAAGCCCTCAAAGGGGTTGTAGCTGCCGCCGTAGGGATTATATCCGCCTGTACTGCCACTGTAGCCCGTACTGCTGTAGCCTGTGCCGCTCGATGAGGTATCACCGTTTTTGAGCTTGTCATAAGCGGCGTTTATCTCGCTCATTTTAGCTGCCGCTGTCTCGTCCCCGGGATTTAAATCCGGATGATATTTCTTTGCAAGCTTGCGGTATGCCTTGGTAATTTCCGCCTCACTGGCCCCGGGAGATACTCCCAGTACCTTGTATGGGTCACTCACCTGCGCTCCTCCTTTCCTTTCGCCTGCTCCCAGCGCGTCCACACGCCTGAGTATATTATATTCTCGAGCAGGTCTTTGTTTTCATTGATATTCAAATTTTCGAATGCTTCTGAGCATTCTCCCATAAGCAGAAGCAATGTCGGCTCAAAATCACTTGATGCAAACTGCACCATGGGGTTGTATTTTTTCTTTTTAATATCTGACTTAAAATCAAGGCAGGCGTCCATTATATAGATAAATCTGCCCAGTGTTCTGCCAAATACTCTGAGGATCTCTGCATTTTCGTCCTCTTTCCACACAAACAGCTCGCCCATAAGCTCGCCGAATATGGCTGACGGAATATCCGGGTTGAGAACTCCTGCTTTCTCTGTTTCGGAAAGTCTTTTAAGGCATTCCTTTATTGCTTGGCTTTGCCTTGGGTACTGCTTTTCGACTCTTCGTTTCTTCCTTTTTATCATTTTTGCAAAGGTCAGCGAAGGAAGGCTTCTGTCATCAGACCAGTTGTCAAGCAGATTGTAATAAGCAAGCAGTACGTTCATTGCACCTGCGTAATTGGAAGCTTCGCTTTTTCTTATACTGCATTTTTTAAAAGGGTGTGCAGGGCATCGAATCTCCTGTTTTTCCTTTGAAAGTGAGTATACTCCCTCCAAAAGCAGGGAAAGAAAGGTCATGTCGTAGGTCAGTGTCAGCCTGCAAAGCTGCCCGTAATCATCGCCTATTGCCTTGCAGACAGCACAGTAGCTTCCTTTGTAATCCGCACTCTGCTCCTGCGTCAGCCTGCAGGAATTTGCCGTAACATAACCAAACAAACATCATACCCCCATTGAGGTGTATTTTACTATAAACTTTCCCTGTTGGCAATAGCTATTCCGTTCTTCACAAAGCATCAACACCGCAGAATGATCTGCGGTGTTGTATTTCTTTATTATGCTTTCGGGGTCTTGCGGATGTAAAGAATACCGAGGCACTTGGGGCCGCAGTGGCAGGAGATGGTAACGCCTGCACGAGTGACATTGATCTCGTCGAACTTCTTAAATTCATTGATCTTTGCCTTTACCTGATCGATCTCTTCGTCGGTAAAGCCGCCGGAATGGGTGATGAATATGCGCTTTGTCTCAATGTCGTCAGTATCCTTGAGTCTGTCCTCAACATAGGAGAGGACGCTGGGCATTCTCTTGCCTCTGTACTTCTTGCCAACGCCCATGGAGCCGCCCTTTACCTCGATGCAGGGACGAAGCTTGAGAAGGTTTGCGCCAAGAGCTGCAACGCCTGAGCAGCGTCCGCCCTTCCACAGATAGTGGAGGGTATCAAGAACGAAGCTTGCGTCCACTCTGGGAACGAGGTTCTCAAGATGCTCGACTATTTCCTTTGCGCTCTTGCCCTCTGCGATCATATCAGCAGCTTCGAGAACCTGGAGACCGACACCTGTTGAAAGGTTTGCAGAATCCACGCAGTAAACATTTTCAAGCTCTTCTGCTGCAAGTCTGATGGAGGAATAGCCTGCAGACATGGCAGAGCTTACTGCAAATGCTATAACAGAGTAGCCCTGACTGGTCCACTTTTCGAAAAGCTCCTTGTATTCCTGGGGAGAGGCTGCAGCGGTCTTTGCAAGATCGCCTGTCTTCTCATGGTATGCAAAACAATCCTCGGGGGTAACTGTTACAGTATCGAGAAGTGTTTCATTACCAAGGTTGACAGCGTGAGGACGGATCTCGATGTCATATTTCTTGATAAGCTCGGGAGACAGGTCAACAATACTGTCAGCAATAAGTTTGATTTTTTCAGCCATTTTCCTAACAATCCTTTCAAATCATATACTGAAGAGTTTTTCACTCATGTAGAGACAAAGTGTAAGTGCCGAAAACAGCACAAGGGGTGTTGCAGAAATAATTTTCCCTTTTTTGCTGAGCCCTTCGGTCAGGCCGTCAAAGCACACTGCCGACACACCAAGAGCGCATGGAAGGCAAAGGGAAATATATCTGAAATCCATTGAACAACCGTTGGGATACTTAATATTGAACCATGCAAAAAACAGCATGGTCACAACGCTTACTGCGGTGAGTACAATTGCATTTCTGCTCTTATTTCTTACGGTATAAACCGCTGCAAAAACACAGAATATAATAAGCATGCAATTTACTGCAAGCAATGCCGTTGCCGCCCATTTCGGAAAATCAAAGCTGTATTCTCCGAACACCGAGCATCTGACTAAGTACAGAGGGATATTGTAATCGTCCTCCGGTATGCAGTAGGAATTTTCAAATATCTGCGCTATAGGAACGGCTATGAAGCGCTCAAAAAAGCTTTTGTCGCCGCAGTAAAGGGCGTGGTCTGTGCCGATGGGCATAACATAGCCAATGGGCTGGTTAAATTTAATAAGATTTCGTATTGGATACCACATTCCGATGGGAATGCTCACTGCGCCAAAGCACAGCTCATTTATAAAAACACTTTTGCGCGTTCTGCCTTCTGACGGCCTTACAAGGCGGTAAACAAACACCACCGCTATCACTGGTGCTATGGTCACAGCCGACAGCTTCGTCATCATGGCAAGGCCTAAGAAAACCGCCATCGCCAGGGCGTTCCGAATGCTCTGCTCTTTGTAAAAACGCATAAGATACAGCACTGCACACATACTGAGCAGTAGGCAGAGGATATCGTTATTTATACTGCCCGAAAAAACAATAAGCGACGGGTGCAGGGAAAAAATGGCGAAAAACAGCAGCTTCGAATTTTCTCGGATATTGAGAATATCAAGTATTTTAAGGAATACATAGCCGCACAGCAGCGAATAATATGCGGTGAGAAGCTGCAGTGCCTCAAAGACCTGCTCCATTGTATTTATTGCCTGTGAAAAAATCCTTCCTGCCGCACCCATAAGGTACGGGTGCAGAGGGGGATGATAGAAAAGACCTGTGTTTGTTTCGGGAAGCTTCCCCGTTTTCATCATGGTGTATATATACCCTGCATGTCCCTGTGTGTCAAAAACAAAAACATCGTGCTGGCGCTCATTCCATGAGGTCGCAAGGATATATATCACATATGCTCCGATGGAAAGCAAAAATACGGCCGCTGTAAGATACTCTGCTGTGAGAGCGTTTTTTATCTTTTTATAAATACAGACGCCAAGGCTTATCCCAAAGGGAACAAGGGAACAGACTATGGCTGCTGCTTCGGATATGGACAGTGCCCACAGTGACAGCGCGTAAACCATCACCAGTGCGGCAAACAGCCACAAAGGTGCAAAAGCCGAAAGCACTGCACCGCCAATGGATTTTTTATCCGCTTTCATGTGCATTTACCTCCACGATGAAAACCTGATAAAACATGATTCTGTATCTACTATACACTATTAGATGCATTTTTTCAATTAAAATTTCGTTAAGGTTTGGAGATGTTTTCTTGCTTCCTGTGGTCATTCTTTCCGACAAGCCTCAATCGGCACTGCTTACCAGAATCGCCCGCGCTATCGAAAGAAATTTAAGCGGCGGTTTTGTGCTTCGTGAGCATGTCGGACGGGGCGAGTTTGTTCTCGACAGCGGAATCCTGGTTGTAAAAGATCTGAAAACACCCTCCCGAAAGGTAAGATTCGGCGAGGGTGTGGTTTCGGTTATTGAGTCGTCATGCCGCAGTGCTGTCCGCTTTGTCGGGCGGCACAATCTGCCTGCGGTGTGCTGCGGAATGAGTCCAAGGGATACTCTCATTGCGGAAAGTCTTGATAACGGCCGTGGACTTTTATGTCTGCAGCGAACTGTCCCAACAATATACGGGGAACGTGAGCCCTGCGAACTTATTGCCCTGACAGACAGTGACTGTGATATTTCTTCTCTCCTGCTGACCGCAGGTGTGATGCTGGCTGCAGGTATAGACGACCGCACAGAAATCAGGGTATAAGCCTTTACAGATCAACGTCCATTTCCGAGGCGCATTTTTTAAGCACCTTGGAAGCTACGCCGCCTGCTACTTTACTTCCGCCGCCGCCATGCTCGACAACTACAACAAAGGCAAGGGGGAAATCTTCTCTCTGCGAGAAGCCCACAAACCATGCGTGTGCTTTTGCCCCGTCAACTTCCGCCGTGCCGGATTTTGCACACAGCTCCATGCCTGAAAAACGGCTCTCGCCGTATTCGCTGAGAACATTGTTCCTCATCATTTCAGAAAGCGTTTCAGCTGTCATTTTGCTCATATACCGTCCGCCCGATTTTCCGTAATCGACGGACTTTTTTATTCCAAGAGATGAACGCACGGAATGTATGAGATTCGGATATTCCGCCTTTCCCTCGTTGGCGATTGAACCGACGAAGGTCAGGAAGGATGCAGGATTTACAAGGTCGTTGCCCTGACCTATTGCGCTCCACGCAATGTCGCCCGTATCGCTCATGGAGACACTTCCTTTGACGGTGGAAATGCCGCTGACGGTTACATCATTTGTGGTAAGATTTATCTTCTTTGCATATTTGCTGATGCCTTTTTTCCCGAGCTTCTGTCCGAGATCAGCATAAGCACAGTTGCAGGAACGCGACAGTGCTTCGCCTAAAGTCAGCTCACCGTGAGCTGTCGGGCAGGTCACTACTGTTCCTTCGTAAGGCGCAGATCCTGTGCAGGTATAAGTGTATTTTTCCCATTTAAAACCGTCTTCCAAAAGGGCAGCGGTTGTTACAAGCTTGTAAACTGAGCCGGGGATATAGGTCGCTGAGGTAAAGCGGTTCACAAAAACGCCTTCGTATCTTTCGCTGTCAAAGGAAGCAGGGGGATTTACAGGGTCAAAGGTGGGCGCACTTACCATGCACAGCACGTCACCCGTTTTGTAATTATAAACAGCTACAACACCGCTTTTGCCGTCAAGGGCTTCATATGCAACAGCATTGATGCCTGCATCGATGGTCAGCGCAAGGGTCGCTCCCTCCCCGTCAAGAGAATAGATGCCATTCCATTCGCTGTAGCCTGTAAGAATATCCGCAAACGCTATCTGTGCGCCTGCTGCGATATTTCCGTTTTTATCTCCCACTGCATGGAGAGTTGCCTTTCTCACTACCTGACTTGGATTATAATGGGATACCCCATTTTCATCGTTTTCAAGAAGTACAACGCCCGAAACATCGGTTACTGTGCCTCTTGTGAGATTTGCGTTATTGTAAATATGCTTGTTTACGGGAAATGCTATCCAGTCACCGCCGTCAGAGCAGTATCTTGCCACGTAGACACACAGCCCGACTATTAGAAATGCGGTGACAAACAGCACTACAACAGAGCGCATTCCTATTTTCTTCATTTGCGCTCACCTGCCTTTTTTACCACCTTTTTTGGCGGTGTGTCCTCTTCGATCTCCACCTTGAATCTGCGCGGTGCGGCATTTGCAAAGCTTGCATTTTTCCTTGTATCCGCCGCCTTTACAAAGGCAAGCAGGCCCCACGAACAGATAAGGGATGAGCCGCCGTTTGAAACAAAGGGGAAGGTAACTCCTGTAAGCGGCAGGATATCAACTGAGCCGAGGACGTTGAGAACGGTCTGGAACGCAAGCACCGTCATTGCCGCACAGGCAGCTATTACATAAAAGCTTGAGCGGCCTTGTGAAGCAGAGCGCACCGTAAAAACAGCCAGTGCACCGATGCCAGACACTGCAAGGAGCGCTATTACAAGTCCCCACTCTTCGCAGAGAATACCGAAAACAAGGTCGGTATCAGCCGCAACGATGGAAGAAAGCCAGCCGTTGCCGACTCCCACACCCACAAGGCCTCCGCTGGCGGCGGCACTCATGGTTCTTGTCTGCTGGAAGCCTGCGCCGTGGGGGTCTGCCCAGACATGACCCCAAGAAGCAAAGCGCGATGCGATGTAAGGAGTGAATTTGAATGCAAGTATGGCGGCAAAGCCCACCGCTGCGCAGATAAGTGCAAGGGCGGTAAGGTCGCCCGAACGCATATATGCAATTACAAGGAAAGCAACAAAGAATATTGCCGCTGTTCCGAAATCTCCGAGAATAGCCAGCATTCCGATGCAGAATGCTGAGTAGCCGATGAAAAGATAAAGATTCTGCTTTGTCATCAGCTTGTCAAGTGTGGCTGTGCCTACATAGATAAATGCTACTTTTACTATCTCCGAGGGCTGTATGGACACACCGCCGATGTATATCCAGTTTCTCGCACCGTTTAGCACCGTGCCGAAAGCGAGGTTTGCAAGAAGAAGGATAACCGACAGAATAAGCAGAGGCATCTGTATCGTAGTCGCTCTCTTTAAGTCTCTGAGATACCAGCCAAGTGCCAGGAACACAACAAGTCCTGCAAGGAAGCAGAACATCTGCTTATAAAGCTCATCGGGGGATACTGTTGCGGAGACAGAAAAGCCGATGGTTGTCAGGAATATGGCAAGGAGCTCCACCTCAATGCCTGTCCGTCCCAGCATATTCATTATGATGTAGTAGGCAAGTGTTGCACCGATAAGAACGGTAAAGCAAACAATAAGGCTTGCAGGTTCTATACCTGCTGCCGCCATCTGCAGTGCAGTAAAAAGCTGGAATGCGGCAAGCAGTGCCACTGTCTGCCTCGGGCGAAGTCGTTTTTTAACTTCCTTGTTTCCCCTTTCCGCTCGTTTTTCCCTCTGATCGTTCACATAGAATGTGCCTCGCACACCGCCTATTGTCACAGTTGAGCCGTTTACCACCTTGGCACTTTCCGTCACCTTTTTGCCATCAATGCTAAGTGGTGCACGCTCATTTAAATTGTGTATCGTCCACGAGCCGTCTTCTTCTCTGATGAGAGTTGCGTGAGTTCGTGATACCGTGGGGAAATCCACCACTATGTCACTGCCCGAGGCTCGTCCTATTATGTTTTCCCAGTGGCTGACAGGGCAGTCCCCCACTCCCCGAAAATGGAGCCTTGCCCATGTTTCGGGAGCCTGTCTGCCTCTGAGCATGGAAAGAACACAGCGCCAGACGATTACAAACGCAAGTACCGGCAATATAAGCCTTGTAAAAAAGGCCACGCCGTTTGCGCTGAAAAACAGGTTTTTCGCTGTTTCTCCCACGGTTTCCCAGAAAGCTGAGCCTGTCGTCACGCTGTGTTCACTCCTTTATTCTGTTTGTTGATGAATGATTAATCTATTTTTGTCTTGCCCTCGGTAATTTCCTTTACCGCACTTTCAAGCCAATCGCCTTCGAAGAGCTCAATTGTACCTGCATCAGTAGCTGCTGCAAGCTTGGTGTTGATTGGGAGTTTGCCGAGAATGGGCAGAGAATGTCTCTCTGCGATGTCATCGATGTGGCTTTCTCCGAATACGGAAATCTTCTTGCCACAGTCGGGGCACTCGATGTAGCTGTAGTTTTCCACCAGTCCCAGTACGGGGATATTCATGAGCTTTGCCATCTTGACAGCCTTCTCGACTATCATAGAGACAAGTTCCTGAGGAGAAGTGACTATCACGATGCCGTCAACGGGCAATGACTGGAATACGGTCAGCGCCACGTCGCCTGTTCCGGGAGGCATATCAACAAAGAGATAGTCTACGTCCTTCCAGATAACGTCGGTCCAGAACTGCTTTACAACGCCGCCGATAACAGGGCCACGCCATACAACGGGGTCGCCTTCATTTTCAAGCAGGAGATTGAGGCTCATTACTTCTATGCCTGTCTTTGTGGTTGCGGGAATGATTCCGTTCTCATCGCCCAGTGCGCGCTCGTGAATGCCGAATGCGGCAGGAATGGAAGGTCCTGTGATATCAGCATCGAGGACGCCTACCTTGTAGCCCATTCTGCGAAGGGATACTGCAAGAAGGCTCGTTACAAGAGACTTGCCTACGCCGCCCTTGCCGCTGACTACGCCTATGACCTTTTTGATTTTGGATAATTCGTGGGGCTTTTCAAGAAAGTCCGCAGGATTGCTCTGTCTGGAGCCGCAGTTTGCACTGCATGTGGAGCAATCGTGTGTGCATTCGCTCATTTTGATTCTTTCCTTTCTTTATTGGCACCTGCTTTTAAAATATTCAGGTGTGGTAATACATAAATGTGCAAAACTTAAGTTTGCGGGTACTATTATAGACCATTATTCCGCAAAAGGCAATGTTTTATAAAACTCCTTGCCATAATGCTTCCAAGGGACTATAATACTACACAGACAGAATGGAGGTCAAAATATGAATTTCAGACAGTTCAAGAGCGGAACCGATATCCGCGCAGTTGCAAGTGAGGGCGTACCCGGCGAGCCTGTGGCACTTACCGATGAGGTGTGTGAGGCGGTAACAAGGGGCTTTATCCTCTGGCTTTGCGAAAAGACAGGCAAAAAAGCAAGCGAACTTAAAATGGCAGTAGGTCACGACAGCAGAATATCTGCTGACAGAATAAGCGCGGCGGTTATCCGCACTATGACAGCTGCAGGCGTAACCGTACTCGACAGCGGTCTTTCCTCTACCCCTGCCATGTTTATGATAACCCTCGACCATTCCCTTGACGGCTCTGTGCAGATAACTGCAAGCCATCATCCCTTCAACCGAAATGGTCTGAAATTCTTCACACCCGACGGCGGTCTTGATTCTCCCGACCTTGACAGAATAATCGAATTCTGTGAGCAGGGCGCCATGCCCGAAGCAGGCGCAGGTACTGTTACAAAGATCGATTATATGACCGAATATTCCGCTTTCCTGAGAAAGCTTATCTGCGAAAAGGTAAATGCGGAAAACTTTGATAGGCCGCTCGATGGCTACCGCATAGCAGTTGACGCAGGTAACGGTGCAGGCGGCTTCTACGCAGAAAAGGTTCTCGCGCCTCTTGGTGCTGATGTATCTGCAAGCAGATACTTAGAGCCCGACGGAATGTTCCCCAACCACATTCCAAACCCTGAGAATGCCGAGGCCATGCGCTCTATCCGCGAGGCTACCCTTGAGGGCAAGTGCGATATCGGCGTTATTTTCGACACCGACGTTGACAGAGCAGGTGCTGTTGACAGCGAGGGCGAAGAGATAAACCGCAACAGACTCATTGCTCTTGCAGCCGCCATTGCTCTCGAAGGCAACGAAGGAGGCACTATAGTCACCGACTCCACTACCTCTCTCGGTCTTAAGAGATTTATTGAAAACACCTTGGACGGTCGGCACTACCGCTACCGCAGAGGCTACAGAAACGTTATCGGCAAGGCTATCGAGCTCAATGCCGAGGGCATCAACTGCCCTCTTGCCATTGAGACCAGCGGTCACGCAGCTCTTCGTGAAAACCACTTCCTCGATGACGGTGCTTATCTGGTAACTCTTATAATTATCAAGCTCGTTCAGCTCAGAAGCGAGGACAAGACCCTCAATTCTCTCATAGCTGACATGGCTGTTCCTGCCGAAGAAGCAGAAATCAGAATAAAGATCACTGAGCCCAATTTCAAGGAGATCGGCACAATAGTGCTCGAAAACCTCGAGAAGGCCTGCGGAGAGAGAGAAGGCTGGGAGATAGCTGACGACAATCACGAGGGCATCAGGGTTTACCTCGGCGAAAGCTGGTTCCTTGTCCGTCTCAGCGTTCACGACCCCATACTCCCCGTAAACTTCGAGTCTGATGCTGTGGGCGGCTGCAAAAAACTTGCAGAAGAACTGCTGGCTCTTCTCGAAAATGAACAGGGCATCGACCTGTCTCCCCTTTCTTCTTTCATAAATAAGTAAAATTTTCCCCGAAAACTATGGAAATAGTGAAACTGATGTGCTATACTGTAATATACTAAAGTTTATATTCTCGCAGAAATGCTCTTTATGAAAGGAGTTCGGAATATGAAAAGAAATCTGTTATGTATAATCATGGCTCTCATGCTGGTGGCTGCTGCGGTGATTCCTGCCGCACTGCCTGTCAAGGCACTCCAGAGCAACGAGACCGATGCAGGCACTCTCAGTGTCGGTACCATCACACTTTCAGGCACTGATGCAAAGAGTGTTGCCTACTATATATATGCTGATGAAGTCAAGCTCACCGAAGCTACAAGAGATGCTTTTGCCGCTCAGCTCGAGGCAGCAGGCTACACTCTTCCCGAGCAGCTTGCAGGCAATGAAGAGTCTCAGCTTGATTTCCTCATCATTTCCGACGAGAATTTTGCCGAAATGAGCTATACGGATATCGTCAGCGGCGGAGATATTTCCTACAGCGATATTTCCTATACCGTACACGCAAATCATGGTACCCTTGCCACTTCTCTGTCCGTCGCTTACCCCGAATACAAATTCTCCACTCCCTCTGCTCTGCGTATAGACAATCTGTTTGACACAGGCAGTGATGTTGAGTTTTCTTCTGACGGCACTATCGGCACATATACCGTTTCCGCAGGTGCTGCTTATGTCGATGTTCCCCTCAACGGCGGCGTTATCCCTGTATACATGGTGAACGGTCTTAAGTATATTTATTCCTTCAGTTCCTATGATTACACAGGTATCCATTATTCCCTCGTAAGCGGCTCTGACAGCACCACCTCAGACCGTGCTTCTGCTACGGATACCACTACAGAATCCACAACCACAACAACCACAACAACCACAACAACTACTACAACTACTACGACTACCACAACAACCACCACAGAGCCGACCACCACGACAACAGAGGCAACCACCACAACCTCTGCCGTTTCCGATGAGCTTGTCATGTTCTCAAGTCCCAGACAGGGTTTTGTCGACACCAAGATAAAGCCTCTCAGACTTCGTACAGGTCCCGGCTTTGAGCACAGCAAGATACTCGTAATGCCCCGTCACACCGTTGTCACTGTATATGGTCAGGCAGGCGATTGGTATCTCGTTACCGACCCCGAAGGAAACAAAGGCTACTGCTTCACAGGTTACATCACCTTCGGTTCTCCCAGAGATTAACATTGTAAAGCTCCCCGAGCATGCTCGGGGAGCTTGTTTTTATCTTGACTGAAAAGTTCTTAAATGATATATTTAATCTATCTTATTCCGGGAGCTGATTATATTGCAGGATCCAAAAAAGCTTTCTCTTGTTATACCTTGCTTTAACGAGGGCGAAAATATCGGACGGCTCTTTGACGAGATAGTTCAGGTCATGACCGAGGAAAATGTGGATTTTGAGGTTGTCCTTGTAAACGACGGCTCCACTGACGACACTATGGATGTTATGCGCTCTATTGCAGAAAACACTGACCACTGCGTAAAGGTGATAGATTTTTCACGTAATTTCGGCAAAGAGGCAGGTATGTATGCAGGCCTTACCCACGCAGAGGGCGAATACACCGTAATCGTCGACGGAGATATGCAGCAGTCTCCTCAGACCGTTATTAAAATGCTGAGGTTCCTCGAGGGAAATCCCGATTACGACTGCGTTGCAGCTACCCAGAAAACAAGACGCGAGGGTTGCCTTCTCTCCTTTTACAAAAGATGCTTCTACGCTATAATCAACAAGGCCTCCTCTGTGCGCTTTGAATCGGGCGCCAGCGATTTTCGCATGCTTCGCAGACCTGTTGTTGATGCCATACTTTCCATGTGCGAATATTTCCGCTTTTCCAAGGGCATTTTCTCCTACGTCGGCTTCAACACCTATTATATGCCCTATGAAGTGCGTCCCAGAGGCGCCGGAAAAAGCAAGTTCAGCTTTTTCAAGCTCCTTCGCTATGCCTTCGACGGCATAAACAGCTTTTCCACCATGCCCCTTAAATTCGCCACTGTTGCAGGTATCCTCTCCGCTATTGCGGCGTTTATATATCTTATCGTCGTTATCATTCAGAAGCTGACTATCGGCATAGATGTGCCGGGCTACGCAACCATTGTGGTGCTCATCCTGCTCCAAGTCGGATCGTAGCCATGTCGTTCTGTGAGCC
>JAZSNZ010000331.1:0-9965 GCA_045536645.1 Acutalibacteraceae bacterium | reverse complement strand
CCAGAGCTGCCACAAAAAGCACCGGTATTATCGCTTTGTCAAAGGCCTTGTTCATCCGCTCTACCTTTGCAGCACCCTGTTCTATATCCTGCTCTGTTATCTTTTTGCTCATAATCTGACCTCGTTGTTTTTATTGAATGTCATAAGTATAATACAAAGCATCGTTAAAATCAATTACGCCAATATGAACATAAAAGCCGTCCGATATATATCGGACGGCTTCATTCTATTTTATCTCTGATATCGCTTTATGTGCTCCCGATACATCAGCTATATTGATCAGCACAAAGGCTCCTATCCCCAATTCGTTTAGGTTCAGACCTGCACCTTTTAATTGACTTGTAAACACTCGCTCACTACCGATGTATATGGTCGCATTTCCATTTTTAAAATAATATGTATGTACCGGAACTGTCTGACCTCCGCGAATTTCACAGATCCTGCCGCCTCGCTTCATGATTATTCTTCTGTCAGTAATTGCGTATACAGTGTTTTTTCTCACCGCATTACACAATATAAATCTCCCGAACACAAAATACATCCCTGCACAAATAAAGGCAAAACCAAAAACTGCAAAAGGATATATGCCATCCTGTATTACTGAAACAGTCCAATAAACCGCAAAAGACAGCCACAGTACGCTTAACGGAATCAAAAACATCTCTGTTAATGTCATCAAGTTTCCTTTTTCAGGCTTTCCAGTCCATACAAGCTTTTCTCCACTTTCTAGAATTTTTTCCAGAAAGCTATATTCCCTGTACACCTATTTTAGCCCCTTTCTGACTGGATAATCAGCTCATTTTTATTGTTACTGTGCTTGTCTTTACGGTGTTGCCGTATTTATCGGAGACAATGCAGTACAGTCTGCGGCCGTCTCTTGTACTGTCCATGGCTACAGAGTAACTGCTTGTAGTAGTGGAGGACTTGCTGAAAGTGGTGTAGCCTTTATTTGCTATCCACCACTGATAGGTAAGTCCTTCGCCCTCGGCGGTAACGGAAATTGTTGCCTTCTTGCCTGATGCGACAGTTACGGAAGCCGGCTGCTTTATGATGGAAAGCGATTTTGTCATGTTCATCGTAACTGTGCTTGTCTTTACGGTGTTGCCGTACTTGTCTGTTACGATGCAGTAGATCCTGCGGCCGTCCCTTGTGCTGTCCATGGCTATTGAATAACTGCTCGCAGTAGTTGATGACTTGCTGAAGGTGGTATAGCCTTTATTTGCAATCCACCACTGATATGTAAGTCCATCACCTTCGGCTGTAACAGACACTGTTGCCTTCTTGCCTGATGCAGCAGTTACGGAAACCGGCTGTTTTGTGATCTTTATTGCAGGCTCAACCGTTACAGTGACCTGTATGTCTGTGCCTTCTGCAGTCAGCACAGCAGTACCCTCTCCCACTGCTTTTATCTTGCCGTTTTCAACGTATGCAACGCTTTTATTACTGCTTATCCAGTTTGTGGGGGTAAAGGATATGATATTTGTATAGCTGGGCCAGTGCTCCTCAAAGTCATAATAATACACGACATCGGGAGAAATTACCGTTTCGCCTTTTTTAAGAGTGTAACTTTCTTCCCCGGAAAGATCAGCCTCCACCAGTGTCAGTTTCGAGCTTATGACCGTTACCTCTGTGAGCGTTACCGAATCATTGGGTGCTGTTTTTGTTGTGGTGTTCGATGTACGTCCCAGCTCCTGCACCCAGAAATGATAGCCGTTTACATAAGCATGACCTATTCCTATGGCATTGAAATTGGGATTGAGCATATTTCTTCTGTGACCCTGACCGCTGTACATCACATCGTCTTCACGCCAGCCTATAAACGCAGCTTCCTCTGTTCTGTAGCCTGCTGCTATGTTTTCACCCATATAATTGTAGCCCGATTCGGGGAATGCATCAAAGCAGCTTGATCCGTCAGGCCTTGTATGAGAAAAGGCTACTGCTATCTCTGCCGCTCGCTGCATTGCAACCTTTTCAAGCTCGTAATCATATTTAAGCTCTCCGAGCTTTACATTTCCTTCTGTGTTGAATACAGTTTTTGTAGTGTTGTCACGGTTCCAGTACCATGCCTCACCTGATGTGTCAGTACGGAAAGCATTGATGCGCTCAAGCATCTCTCTTGCTTCTGTCTGTCCGTATTCAGTTCCGAGATACAGTGTTTCGGTGCCCGTTTCCGATGCCCTCACACCCTGTATCATCGGCTGAAACACAGCCGCAGCAAAAACAATCAGTATGCATATCAATATTCTTATTTGCCTCTTCATTCTGTTCCGTTCCTTCCTGAAAAATACATAGTGCAATGTATCCATGAATAATTCTATCATTCTGAAAGTGACATGTCAACAGAACCAATGCCGCTGCTTGACACAATAATTTCTCAATGATAAAATAGAAAAAGCCAATTATTTTACGGAGGCTCATTTTATGAAAAACACCGTTGATAACACTCAGAATAACAGGTCTGCAATCGATGAGTCTTCACTGAACAAGCGAAGAAAATCATCAGTTATTATTTCAGTCATTGCTGTCGTATTTATTGCAGTAAACGTATTACTGACTCTTATTACAGAAAATCATAATAATACACACACTATGATTGGCTCCAATTACTATGGCACAAATGAACGCACATACATTTTCAGTTCATCTGATATTTCCTCAATAAGCGGAATGGATCGCTTTATCAACCCTGAAATAATCGATCTTCGCGGCAGCAGTATTTCATGCGATGACTCTATCAGACTTGCTGAAATGTATCCGGATTGTAAAATAAGATGGTATGTTCCTCTTACATCCCCTACTGACAGTTTTTCATCTGATCTGAAACTCCATATCACTGATTCCGAAAACATCGATCTGCTCCCCTATTTCCCATATCTTACCAGAATCGATGCGTATAGCCTGGATTTTGATGTTGTTGAAAAAATCATAAACCAGCGCCCTGACTGTAGTATTAACTGGGATATGAAAGTCGGAACAAACCGATATTCTTCTGATGCTGAAGTCATTTCCTTTACTGATGCATCCGCAGAAGAAATTCTTAACCTGACCTATTTTGACAACCTGAAGCAGGTAAATGCCGCAGGATGCACCGAATATGATGCATTGCTTGATGTGAGCGAGAAGATGCCCGACTGCGAATTCATATGGTCTGCAAAGTTCTGCGGTATCGAGGTCTTTAACACAGACACTGAAATCAATTTTAAAAGAAAAAAAGTAGCAGATATTAATTCTCTGAACAATGAATTTGAGCTTTTGAAATATTTCCCGAACATCAAAACCATTGACATGTGCGGGTGCGGTGTTGCATCAGAGCAAATGGCAAAATGGCGCGACAGGTATACCGATATTAAGTTCATCTGGGAAGTCACATTTGGCACAAAGAGCAAAAACTGGACTGTCAGAACTGACATAAAGGTATTCTCTACCCTCCTTGGCAGCGGCAGCAGCTTCGGTTCTCAGGAAATGTACAAGGAACTTCTTCTTTACTGTACTGACCTGGTCGCACTCGATTTAGGACACAACCAGATAACTGATTTATCACTCTTTACCAACCTCAAAAATCTGCAGGGATTGATTCTCACCGATAATCCCATATCCGATGTCTCGCCTCTTGCAGAACTTCCCAATATCCAGTTTTTAGAGCTTAACATGTCCAAAATTTCAGATCTTACTCCATTCAAGAAGTGTTCGAAACTTGTTCATCTGGATGTCCATTACGCAAGGGTCCGCGATATTTCTCCGCTTTACGAATGCGATAATCTGGAAGTGGTCATTCTTGCATCAAACAATATTCCTTCCGAACAAAAAAAGGAAATCAAAAAACAGCTTCCCAACTGTAAAGTCACTTTCACGGTTGCAAACGATGATTATTATACACGAAATTCACCTATCCGAAGCTCATTCCGCCTGGCGTTCAAAAACTACACTCAGGTTGAGGATTTTATCGATTGGCAGCATGTGACATACAAGGACGGCGCTGAACTTACATACCCCAGAGGATATATTGATTATTCCTCAAAAAACCAATAAACTCTGTTTTTCAGGGCAACCTCATTTCAGATATTCTTTTCGCAATATGTAAAAACAGTACACATTCAGTTGAATATGTACTGTTTTTTTATTATCTCTTATCGTTCTTTACCGAACGCAGGGTCAGCAGGCAGGCACCTGCAAGAACAGCGATGGTAAATATGAGTACAAGCCATGTAAGTATCAGGTTCCATGGGTTATGCTCATACATGGGCACTATGTACTGCTGCACCATGTTTTCAAGCTGCTGTCCGCTGTACTGGGTACTGAGTATCCTGCGGTAGTAGGCATCGAGCAGAGCATTGCAGTCTGCAATGTTTCCGAGAGCCTGCATGGACCAGCGGCTTGCACAGAACCATGAAATTATATTTGTTGCACCCTCAAGAGTAAAGAGTATGCCTGAGAAAAGAAGCTGGGGTATGAGCAGAATCGGAGCAAACACCATGGCTCTGTCGGGGTTCTTTGCAACGGAAGACACAAGCATTCCCAGCGCCGACGATGACACCATTACAAGGAATATTGTAAAGAGTATTTCTATAAACGGCGCATTGCCCAGCGCTCCGCCCTTGGGCATTCCGACGACCAGTGCAAAGACCGTAACTGTCAGAAGACTCTGCACAAAGCACAGGCCCGACTGAACAAGAAGCTTTGAGGCTATGTAGGAATCAAGACGCATATCGGACATATACTCCCGTCGCAGTATGCCTCTTTCCTTACATATCTCCTGTATGGAGTTCATAAGTCCTACCCACACCGCCGCACAGGACAGGGAAAAGAGCATCTGCTGAGACAGGAATGTCATCTGGAACACATTTTCCCCTGCCACCAGCGACAGCAGCAGTGCTATCAGCGGCCCCTGCAGAAGAAGAAAGGCAAGCCTTATCTTATCATGCCACAGCAGGTTTACATAACGTTTCGCCATGACAAGGGTCTGCTTTCCGAATGGCTTCTTTGCGTTGCTGTATTCTCTTTTGACCGAGGTCTGTGTGACCTCTGCCACCTTTGCCTGCTTTGAGTTGTTGAAACGTATCTCCCAGCCCTGGGGATCCTTTTCGACCTTTAAATATGCTTCGGCAAGGTCGTTTACTCCAAAGAACTCAAGTGCGCCCTTGGGCGGTCCGAAATATGCCATATATCCGCCGCTGCCGAGGAATATCATCTTATCGCACAGATGCAGATTCTGTGTGGTATGGGTTATTGCTATTATTGTCTTGCCCTTGCGACTCATCTTCTGCAGGAGAAGCATAAGACTTCGCTCTGTTCCGGGGTCAAGTCCCGATGAGGGTTCATCGAGGAAGAACAGACTGGGGTCGTCAACCAGCTCCACCGCAATGGAGGCTCGTTTTTTCTGACCGCCGGACATTTTGCGTATCAGTGTATTTTCGTGACCTGTAAGCTCGACCATGTCGATGACTTCCTGCACACGGGCGGCGTACTCCTCCTTTGTGGAGTCAGGAGACATACGAAGCTGTGCAACATACATGAGCATTTCCTGCAGAGTAAGGTTCTCGTGAACGATATCCTGCTGAGGGACATAGCCTATGACACTCTGCAGTACCTCGTAGTTGTCGTAAAGGTCGACTCCGTTTACGAGCACCGAGCCTGTAGATGGCTTATCGAATCCATTGAGGCAGTTCATAAGGGTAGACTTTCCGCTTCCCGATCCGCCGACTATCGCCACAAATTCGCAGGGTTTTATCTTAAGGCTGGTATCGTCAAGTATATACTTGCTCTTTCCCTTGACTCTTACAGAACGGGCAATATTTTTTGCCACCAGTTCAAGACCTCTCGATTCGGTCTTGTAACTTAGAAGTCCTTCATCATCATCAAACATCAGCTTTGTGTTTGCTATGCAGATAAGGTCACGGTCATAAAGCAGCACGGGAGTTGTGACGGGCATGCCGTTGATGGTCACAGAAGTTCGGCTGCCGCTCTCAGGCAGCAGCACATAGCCCTCCGGGGTCTTCATTATCCTTACCTGTACAAGGGCAAGAGTTACGTGATTTATTCTTATTTCGCACTCTTCGCCTCTGCCTATCCTTGTCTCGCCCTCTCCAAGGGAGTAATCTATCCAGTCCGAGCCGTCGTTATGGGCGTAGTAGGCGATGGATACTCCGCAGAAGCAGGGCTCCTCCGGATCATCGATTCGTATGTCGGAATAGTCGTCAAGCTCACCGAAGGCTGTCAGTTCGCCGTTTAAATATATTCCGTTTGTGCTTGAATCATCGCATATGTAGCACTTATCCCCTATTATCTCAAATCTGCCGTGGCATCGGGAGATTATGGGAGAATTTATCATAATGTCGCACTCTTCGCTTCTGCCGAATGTAATTGCCGCCTTGCCGAATGAGGAAAGGACATACTCTTCCCTGCTGTTATCGGCATAAATAATGGTTATATTATGCTGTGCACCTGTGTTCATTTCTTCTGTTGCCAATTTATTCACCCCTTATCACACAAGCTGCATTGAATATGCGCTAAGTATTTTATCAATCGAAAAATACATTGTTATCTCTTCCGTTCCGTAATCGGAAGAAACGGAATATCTGAGTATGTAAGTTCCATCTTCCGTTGCATCCTCAACGCCAAGTCTGTAGTACACGCAGTAGGGTGACACCAGTGTCACTCCCATGTAATCGTCATAATAGGATTGGCCGAAAATCGACTGGAATTCGTCGCTTCCGAAGTTGAATGATTCTGCATGATCTGGAAGAAATGTCCTGATGGTCTCTTCCAGTGTCATTCCGCATTTTATGCCACCAGGGCCTTTGAAAGTACTGCTTGAAATACTCGCATAATAAAGGCCCTTGCTGTTAAATTCAAAACGGTCACTGCCCTGCACTGCTTCAGTCGTCCGCCCTCCTGCGTTTATTGAGTCTGCCTTGCCGTATTTCAGCTCAAAGTCAGAGGGTGCCAGCTGTCCGAAGTCGTAATACTCTGTGAGTATGCCCTTGTATACGCCCTTAGGCTCTTTTGTGTCGGGCTGCGACTGTGTAACTGTGGTCTGCTGTGATTGAGTATTGGGTGTAACATCGTAGCTGACTGCATTTTGCTGTTTTCCACAGGCACACAAGCCCAAAACAAGAATCAATGCAATAATTATCAATAATGTGTTTTTCATGCTGTTCCTCCCGATATACTTGTAAACATTAAGGTTATATGTTAGAATATACGCAGAAAGTGGGGTAAAATCAATGGATGAAAATATAATCGTTGTTTCTCATGTCGCAAGCGAGGTTGACGCTGACTGCGCTATCGCAGCTCTTTCAGATGCAGGAATAAATGCTGCAAAGCAGTATAAAAATGCTCCCGGCGGCTCTACTCTGCTGGCTTTCCCCGGCGCTATGGGCTTTGGTGCTTCCGAGGGCTATGACATTCTGGTGGCAAAGGAAGCAGAAAAGGAAGCACGTGAAGTGCTTATTGGCACAGGCTTTGCAGCGCCCACTGAGGCTGAGATTTACGAGGCGCCTGCCGAAGACACCGAGAAAGAAAGCTCCGATGCACCTGCCACTGCCGCTGAAGCACCTGAGGGGTCGGGAAAGGCTTCTGCCCTTCTCATGATCCTCTTCCTTGCTGCGGCCGCATTATTCGTCATAGGCGTTGACAAGGTAATAGAACTTATAAAGTCGTTTTTCTGATTAATTTTGCATTTCAATTCTATTATTGATAAAAACCGTCCGTTATGGGCGGTTTTTTCTTTTTACTTCAAAACCCTTTTGGACAAATTCCCTCAAAGGGACAGGTATACAATCTGACTGAGGCTATTTCTTTTCTCCCACATAGAGCAGATGATTGCTCATTCCCAGCATCTCAGGCTTTTCACATATATAGAAATGATAACGCAGATACTGATTGTAGCTTTCTTCATTCATTGCATTTATGCGTTTCTCCATAAGCTCGCTGGCACCGTCCGACGCAACCTCATGAAGTATTCTTATGCCGTTCTTCTCAAGCAGTGCCCTTGCTTTATCCACCGTAGAGAACACAAAGGGAAAATCATTGAGACGGAATGTTTCGTGGTCGTAGTCGCCGTTTATGAAATAATCCTGATCGTTCATAAGCTCGGTAAGGAAAACCATATCGTTTGAAATAAAAGCAAAGAATATCTTTCCGTCTGATCTACATACACGCTTTGCTTCTTCTATGCATCTGCACCTGTCCTCTTCATTGTGCAAATGATAAAGAGGTCCAAAAAGAAAAACAATATCAAAGGATTCATCATTGTATCGTGACAGATCAAGGGCATTTCCCTGAACCAGATCTATTCTGTCATCATCAGTAAGCTTCGAACGGAACGCCATTATATTGCTGTCTGTAAGCTCCAGTGCAGATACTTTATATCCTTTTCGTGCAAAATATATGCTGTATTCCCCCGCACCGGCTCCGATATCAAGTATTCTGTCTCCCTTTTTAAGATACTTCTCTATATATCGCACTGTTGTAAGGAATTCCACTCGTGCAGCTTTGGTTCGATTCAGCCGTGCATTCTCATCGAACACTTCATATATCTTCTTAACCTGCTCAGCTTCATCCTTTATTTTATATATTTCGCTGAAATCCATCTTGTAATTCTCCCTAACTTCTTTGTTTTATTTTAGCATTATCGGGAAACAATGTAAAGAGCAATCAAACAGAGCCGATATTTGTGTTCTCCTGTCCATAATCACCCTCAAAGTGTGTATATTTCTCATGATAAAGTCGGCCTCAAAGTAAAATATATATGTGCGGATTTTTTATCTTTGGAGGTCACGATGAAAAGGAAATTTAAAATTTTACTTGTATTTCTGTTCTCTGTCCTCGCTCTTACCTCTGCGTTTTCCATATATGTCAGGGAAACCACTCCCGATATGATCTACGTGGTGAGAGGTCAGAATGCACAGATTGACACAGGTTTTATCTACACTACTCTCTCATCTGACGATGCCGCTGTCTCTGCAGGATCACGAAGCGGCACGATCTATAATTCAAAGCTTAAGCTTTTTGGTTTTATCCCTGTAAAAAATATTGAAACACACATCACAGAAGAAAAACAGCTTTATCTCTCAGGCCGTGCGTTCGGAATAAAGCTCTACACCGAGGGCGTTGTTGTTATCGGACTTGAAAACATATCAACTCCCGGCGGTCAGTGCTGTCCAGGTACAGGCGCAGGGCTTGCGGTGGGCGATTCTATTATCGAAATCGACGGTGTGGAAGTTTCCACTGCAAATCAGCTTTCGGATTTAGTATTGGACAGCAACGGCGATATAATGTGCCTGACCATTGCCAAAACAGACGGTACTATCACCCAGGGAAAGCTCACTCCTGTTTTTTCGGAGGCCGAGGGCTGCTACAAGGCGGGCGTATGGGTGCGTGACAGCATTGCAGGCATTGGTACCATGACCTATATAGACCCCGACACTAACACTTTCGGCGGTCTCGGTCACGGCATATGCGATACTGATACGGGCAAGCTACTGCCCTTCGGTAACGGTCAGATAGTCTCTGTTGTGGTAACCGGTGTCACAAAGGGTGCAGGCGGCCTGCCCGGTGAGCTTCACGGCTATTTCGGCAGTGAAACTCTCGGCACACTCAGCGAAAATTCCCCCAGCGGTGTTTTCGGTGTGGTAAAGAATGATGATTTGCTGAGCGGTGAACTTTACGACATTTCCATGAAGCAGGACATCAAGGAAGGCGCTGCTCAGATACTGACAACTCTACCCGGCAAAAACGAGCCTCAGCTTTGCGATGCAGTAATTGAACGGATAAACTATAACAGCAAAAACCCCGGCAAGAACATGGTTGTCAGAATCACTGACGAAGAGCTTGTCAAGGCAACAGGCGGCATAGTTCAGGGCATGAGCGGCTCACCTATTATTCAGGACGGAAAAGTTATCGGTGCGGTGACTCATGTTTTTGTAAATGACCCGACAAGGGGGTACGGGATATTTATTGAGAAT
>JAZSNZ010000244.1:0-17280 GCA_045536645.1 Acutalibacteraceae bacterium | reverse complement strand
GCGACGTCAGATCAGTATTTTCGGTGAGGCTTGCCAGAAGCCTGTGACCCGATCTGAAAGGCTGTGTCGCCGAAGGTGGTCGCTGTGGCAGGCACTATCCTGGTTTTGCCGTTTAACAGCGGTACGACTGTCATCATTTTATATGGTGGAGAGCTATCGAAGCTTCAGCGTTGTTTTTCAACGCCTCTTATTATAGTAAAATGGTGACCGGTATTCAAGCCGGTTTTTTTGTTTATTTAATCCTTTTGGAGGTTGTTAATTATGAAAACTTACAATGTAGGCATCATCGGCGCAACCGGTATGGTCGGTCAGAGACTTGCAACTCTGCTTGACGGTCATCCCTGGTTCAAGGTCACTGCTCTGGCAGCTTCTGCACGTTCCGCAGGCAAGACCTACCGCGAGGCTGTTGGCAGCCGCTGGGTCATGAAAACTCCCATGCCCGAGACCATGGCTGATCTCAATGTTTATGATGCTACCGCTGACATTGACACCATCGTTGGTCTTGTCGACTTTGTATTCTGCGCTGTTGACATGAAGAAGGACGAAATAAAGGTTCTGGAAGAGGCTTATGCAAAGCGCGAGTGCCCTGTTATGTCCAACAACAGCGCTCACCGCATGACTCCCGACGTTCCCATGCTCGTTCCCGAGCTTAACCCCGAGCATGCTGAGATCATCAACGCTCAGAGAAAGAGACTCGGCACAAAGCGCGGCTTTATCGCTGTCAAGTCCAACTGCTCCATTCAGAGGTATGTTCCTGCTCTCCATCCCCTGCGCAAGTTCGGCATCGAGCAGGTTCTCGCCTGCACCTATCAGGCTATCTCCGGCGCAGGCAAGACCTTTGAGCGCTGGCCTGAGATGGTCGATAACCTTATCCCCTTCATCGGCGGCGAGGAAGAGAAGAGCAACATCGAGCCTCTCAAGGTATGGGGTAAGATCGAAAACGACCAGATCGTTCTCGATTCTGAGACCAGCATCACCTCTCAGTGCCTGAGAGTTCCCGTTTCCGACGGTCACACCGCTGCTGTTTTTGTAAAGTTCAAGAACAAGCCCACCATCGAGGAAATCAAGGAGCTCTGGGCCACTTATGAAGGCAGACCTCAGGAGCTTGAGCTGCCCCATGCCCCGAAGCAGTTCCTCAACTACTTCGAGGAGGAGAACCGTCCCCAGGCTAAGCTCGACAGAGAGCTCGAGGGTGGTATGGCTATCTCCATCGGCCGTCTCCGTGAGGATACTCAGTATGACTACAAGTTCGTTTGCCTCTCCCACAACACCCTGCGCGGTGCTGCAGGCGGCAACGTACTTATGGCTGAGCTCCTCTGCGCTGAGGGCTGGATCTGATTTAATTAGGAGGTTATTCCAATGAAGAACACTATCTTTACCGGCGCAGGTGTTGCGCTCGTAACCCCCTTCAATGACGATTTTTCCATTAACTTTGACTGTCTTGAAAAGCTCATTGAAATGCAGATAGAGGCAGGCACCGATTCTATAATTACCTGCGGCACTACAGGCGAGGGCTCTACTCTCAGCAGAGAAGAGCATGTTGCTGTTATGAAGAGAACTATTGAGATAGTCAATCACAGAGTTCCCGTTATCGCAGGAACCGGCAGCAACGATACCGCGTTTGCAATAGAGCTTACAAAGGAAGCTCAGGAGATGGGAGCTGATGCTTCTCTCCAGATCACTCCCTACTACAACAAGACTTCCCAGAAGGGTCTTGTCGCTCACTTCTCCGCTATTGCAAATGCCTGTTCTCTTCCCATGATCCTTTACTGTGTTCCCGGCAGAACAGGCGTGAACATTCTCCCCGAGACCTGCAAGACTCTTTCTGCACTTCCCAATGTAGTTGCTGTCAAGGAAGCTTCCGACAATATTTCTCAGGTAAGTGCAATCGCCCGTCTTTGCGGTGATGATCTTGACATCTACTCCGGCTGTGATGATCTTATTCTTCCCATTATGGCCTGCGGCGGCAAGGGCGTTATATCCGTTCTTTCCAACGTTGCTCCCAAGGTCGCTCACGACATCGCTGCTCTCTATCTCGAGGGCAAGGTCGATGAATCCAGAAAGCTCCAGCTTGAGTACTTTGACCTGTGCAAGGGTCTGTTCTGGGACGTAAATCCCATTCCCGTAAAGGCTGCAATGAACATGATGGGTCTTAATGTCGGACCCTGCCGTCTGCCCCTTGTTGAGATGGACGACGACAAGAAGGAAGCTCTTTACAATGTGCTTAAGGCTCATTCTCTTGTATAAAATATCTTTTATGCCCCAAAGGCGAAAGCCTTTGGGGCATAGTATAAAATTCCCTGTGAGAGGAAGTTTTAAATGACTAAGATAATTCTTTGCGGCTGCAACGGCAAGATGGGTCACGCCATCAGCAAGCTTGTGGAAGAACGCGACGACTGCGTTATCGTTGCAGGTGTTGACACTCGCACCGACTGCCTCTGCGGCTATCAGGTATACAGCAGTATTTCCGATATTTCGATTGAAGCTGATGCAATTATCGATTTTTCGCACCCTTCCCTGCTCTCTTCCCTGCTTGAGTATGCCCTTGAGAAGAGGCTGCCTGTGGTCATGTGTACAACGGGTATGTCCGATGCTCAGGTAGATGAGCTGAAGGCGGCATCTGAGAAAATCCCCGTTTTCTATTCGAGAAATATGTCCCTCGGTATAAATCTGCTTATCGCTCTGGCTCGCAAGGCAACAACCATTCTGGGCGAAGGTTTTGATATTGAGATAGTTGAGAAGCATCACAATCTCAAGATCGATGCTCCCAGCGGCACCGCTCTGATGATAGCTGACGCTATCGCAGAAGAGCGCACTATCCCCTCCCGTTACGAGTATGACAGACACAGCGTACGCCGCAGACGTGAGAAAGAGGAAATCGGCATTCATGCTATCCGCGGCGGCACTATCGTCGGCGAGCATGATGTTATCTTTGCTGGTCACGATGAAGTTCTGACTCTCTCACATTCCGCAGGTTCAAAGGGTGTTTTTGCGGCAGGTGCTGTAAACGCCGCTGTCTTTATGAAGGGACAGAATGCAGGTCTTTACGACATGAATGACATGATCAGGTAGTTTTTAAAGCACACTTGATGAACAATCAGGTGTGCTTTTGTTTTCGATAAATTTAAGGCTGAATATTTTAAAATAACTACCCCTCCGTCTGCGCAAAACGCAGACACCTCCCCTGACAAGGGGAGGCAAGAACGAACTTTTTACTGCTGCACAAGGTTTTTGAGTTCCTTTTTTGTTCGTATAACATTCAATATGAGAAGAATACCACAATAAACAAGCAATGACACAAGCACGATAAATGCGAAGCTTCTCAAAAATGAATAGCTTGCACCGCTCAGTCCTGCTACCGCAATATGCCCTATGATATAGGAAGCAGGTATCAGCATCAGCTTTTCGAGTGTTCTTCCAGTTCTGTCTTTCTTTCTCAGCATCAGCCACAGCACAAACAAAGGCACAAACAGCATAGCAGCTATAATTGCATAGTAACCCAGAGCAAGTCTCGGCAATGTAATAACACCTGTATTTTTCATATGCTCCTCCCCTGCCAGACAGATATCCTCATCACCGTTATTCTGAACATAGTAAATTATCAGAGGGGCTTCATCGGGCGGTGTGATCGTAAATGACAGGGCATTGCTATGCTCTTTTTTCAAAAGACTATTCCATGCTTCGATATTGTATATCATTTTACCCGAGTCCGGTTCATACGCCGTTGTATAGCAGCTGTAATCAGTGACCTCCGGCGAAAACTCAACAAGAACACTGCCATCGGCATTTTCGGTAAGGGTTATAAGATCCTCGGAATACGGGAAATACTGCGGTGAACCAAGCATTGAAAACACGCACACGGCCGCAATAAGCACTATTATCGCAGTAAATACAACTGTTTTGATCTTATTTGCCAGCATCTTCTTTTTTATTCTTTTCATGGGTTCTGCACTGACGTTTATCTCAATATCGTCAGGCCTGCTGATATGTTCAAGCTCTGCACTGCATTTTTCACAGTTCTTAAGATGCTCCTCCACAAACGCCGCCGAGTCCTCGCTCACCATTTTTTCTGCATAAAGCGGCAGCAGATCACATATAATATTGCATTCGTTTCTCATTTTCTTTCCTCCATTCGCTTGCTTATCATGCTTCTTGCACGGTGATAGGTGACACATGCCCAGTTATCTGTTTTGCCGAACATTTCGCCAATTTGCTTAAAACTCATTTCTGCAAATACGCGCCACATAAACACTTCTTTATATGGCTCCGGTATTTCGTGAAGAAGCTTTCTGATGCGAGCTGCATCGTCTCTGTCCTCCTGTATTTCTTCGATCAGATTGCTTTCATCTGCCTGTTCCTGTGCTTCCAGCGGCACGTTTATTCTGTTTTTTCTGCAGTATGAATAAAAGCTGTTTTTTGCGATCTGACACAACCATACACGGATATTACAGTCACCGCGAAACTTTTCAATAGAGTTCATTGCCTTGAAAAACGTTTCGCTTGTTATTTCTTCGGCAATATGCTCATCTTTCGAAAGCCGACGAACATACAGAAACACATCATTAAAATATGCCCTGTATATTTTCTCGAAATCTGTCACTGTCTCACCCCTTTCACATATATGACCACGAAGGAAAAGAAATCTTACAATTATTTTTTAAAAAACGGTGCAGTTTTTTCTGCACCGTTTTTTAAATCTGTCCCGATTCCTTACATGCAAGTCAAAGGAGGAAAATATTGAGGGCATTGCTATCTGCTCTCTTTTACCATCAAATCGTAGCAAAGATAATCCCCATGCGGTGCATTGATAACATGGGACTCCGTTATGCGAAATCCTCGCCTTAAGTAAATATTCTTTGCAGGCAGCGAGGCATGCAATACTATGGAGTCATATTTTTCTGATACCGCGCTTTCTGAAAACTCGAGAAGCTCACGGCCATAACCTCTGCCTTGAAATTCGGGCAGAACGAACAACCTTCCTATTTCGTTTTCATTCAATGTGACTGTGCCGACTGCATTGCCTTCTTCATCAGTACACAGAAAGACCTTGTCATTTTCTATATCTCTAAGGATATTTTCGTCGTTGTGATGACCGAGAAAAAACTCCACCGCTCCTTTGGGATAATAATGGGGATAAATGGCATTTATTGTTTCAACTGTGATTTTCTTTACTATCTGAAAATCTTCCGTACCAGCTTTTTTTATACTCATATCTGTCACTTCCGTTATTTTTTAAATGCGAGTGTGGAATCACACTCGCATTTAATTTCGCATATTAAATTATCTTCTTCTGAGGATGTTGTCCATATCATCATCGTCAAAGCCATCGAAGCCCTCTGAAGGGTCGGTGAAATCATCATCGTCAAAGCTGAAATCAAAGGCTGCGTCAGGCTTTGTGGTCTTCGGTACGGACTCCATATCGAAGGAGCCGAAGCCGTCATCATCCCTTACGTCCGTTCTGCCTGCGTAATTTTTCGGGAAGAAGGTGCCGGGGAAGCCCTTATCGTCTTCATCGACCTCGCTGAATATGGAGGGAATCTCCGTTTCCGGCTCGTCGCTTTCTTCGAATGAAGGCTTGCTGTCGTACTTATCAAAGAAGTCTGAGCCAATGCTCACTTCACTGGCCCTGCCGAAGTAGGAAGTGTCAAAGTAGCTGTCGTCCTCGTCATCGGCCAATGTGGGCTTTCTCAGAGGCTGAGGCTTTTTCTTTGTGAAGGTGGGAAGCTCTTCGTCATCCTCGTCCTCAATGTCATCATCGTAACGTCTGCGGTTTGCATTGGTGCCGATGCGGTTTTCGCATATCTTGTAGCCGAGGACAACACCGCCGCCGAATGCAAGCAGAATGAGAACTATCGCCCAGAAAACAGGCATGCCCTTTTTGACCACAACAGGCGGCTGTGTAGTATCTTCATCTTCCTCTTCACCTGTTACGCCTGTGATAATATCAGAATAGTCGGTGTCACTGGCAGGATTTCCTACAAAGGGGATATCGGCTATATTTATAGCTTTGGGATACATGGGTGCAGTCTGTCTTACAGTGGATGCGCCTGTGGTATTTCGTCCGGTACAGGCCTTGACGCTTCCCTCAAAGCTTGTTTCACCGCCCGGTGCGCCCTCAAGAACAGTAAATTTTACTCTTATGATATTTACCGAATTGAGCTTGGAGTTTGTCTGTGTCGGGTTATTATAGGTTAGGGTCAGCACGCCGTTTGATGCACTGCCTGAACAGCCGTCCTCGGAAAATGCCTCATCACTGTATACAAGCACATCGGCATTGTAGCCTATTTCAAGAATAAAGCTGTCGTATCCGTTGGAGGTCTTTGTTGTTATAACGATCTCCAGCTCCACTGTATCGCCCGGTGCAAACTCGTCCACGTTCTCGGTAACGGGACGCAGTGTAAAGTCAACATCTGCACCTGCTGCGGATACAGCAAATGAGCCTGCTACAGCCATTACAAGTGCAATTATAAACGCCAGCGCTTTTTTAAGCTTCATATAAGTTATCCCACTTTCAGATGAACTTTTACATTTTGGGTGATTATAGCATAAAAAGTTACAAATAACAATATTATGTCTAATGATTCTTAAATTATTTACAGATCAGGCTATCTGGAAGATGTAGAACTTGAGATAGTCTGTTTCGGGAACATTCCACATTATGGGGTGGTCAGGGGCCTGCTGAGACGCCTTGAGCTGTCTGAGCTGTACTCCTGCGTCAAGAGCTGCAGAGCGGAGCATATCCCTGAAATGCTCGTCGGTCATGAAGTGAGAGCAGGAGCAGGTGGCAAGTATGCCGCCCTTGGGAAGAAGCTTCATTGCACGCAGGTTTATCTCTTTGTAGCCTTTTATCGCATTATTGAGTGTAGCTCTGGATTTTGTGAAAGCAGGAGGATCGAGGATAATGAAATCATATTCGCCATCAGGCTTCATGTTGCTGAGAAGGTCAAAAACATTCTCGCAGACAAAGTTCATGTTCCCTTCAAGGCCGTTGAGCTCTGCATTTCGCCTTGCCTGCTGTACTGCCTCTTCTGAAATATCGACAGCGGTTACCGACAATGCTCCACCCTTTGCCGCATTCAGTGCAAATGAGCCTGTATGAGTAAAGCAGTCGAGCACCTTTTTGCCCTTTGCAAGCGCTCCGATATCCGCTCGATTGAATTTCTGATCGAGGAAATACCCTGTTTTCTGTCCGTTTTCGATATCCACATAATAACGGATACCGTTCTCGGTTATTATTACTTCGGTGCTGTCTCCCGGCTTTATGCTGTTCTCTGTATACCAGCCCTTGTACTGCTCCATACCCTCAAGCTCACGTATTTTTACGTCGTTGCGCTCATAGATGGCATCAACCTTTTCGCCCATGTCGGCAAGCTCTTCGAGGAGAGCGGAAAAGATGATTGACTTAACCTTTTCTGTGCCGAGGGAAAGGGTCTGCACGACAAGTACGTTTTCAAAGCGATCAACTGTCAGTCCGGGGAAGAAATCCGCCTCGCCGAATATAAGACGGCAGGCGGGAAACTGCTCGCCCATTACGGTTTTACGCAACTCCAGTGAATGGCGCACACGCCTGCGCCAGAAGGTCTCATTTGGTATCTCATTTGCATTGCGGCAGAAAACACGCAGGCGTATCTTTGAGTTGCGGTTTATGAATGCTGTACCCAGATACTTACCCTTTGCATTGACGACATTTACTATATCACCGTCGTCATAGACTCTGTCCTCTGCGGCTATCTCTGTGTCAAAAACCCACGGATGCCCTTTTAAAAGAGAATTTTCCGCTTTCTTTGTAACTGTTACTATAGGGTATCCTCTGTCCTTCATTTTACCGACCGCCTTACTTCTTTCCGGATTTTTGCCTTTGCATTGCTGCCTGTTTTCTGAGTATATATTTTTGAAATTATCTCTGTTTGCTCTTCTCCTGCTGCAAAAACTGCTTTTCCGCCCAGCAGGCCTGCAAGGCCTTTGCCTGTTTTGTCATTGGCGGTCTCTGCAAAGGACAGGAATTTTCTCGATATGTCCCTTATTTTCCAGTTTTCATCACAGCCGCTGACAAGACTCGCAAAGTCAGCACATATGAGCAGTCCTTCAAAGCCTTTTGCCGAGACTGCAAGAGCCTTTTTTACTGCATCTGGTTCATCGATGAGCTTCTTTATCTTATATGCTGTGCTGCATTCTGTCTGCTCGGCGGCCTTTTGTGCAGCCTTTTTTATTGCCTCTTCGCCTGCATTGCTGATTATTGCATGAGTGCCGAAAACCGACGGCTCGCCGAGGCGCTGCGCTGCAATCACACTTCTGGCATCGGCGCAGGGGAACAGTATTTCGTCCCACATCAAGTCATGTTCTGTAACCAAAAGCTCAAAAAGCTTTCGCTGAAACACAGCGCAGGCGCGAAGCTCCTTTTCACTTGTCGGTTTCTGGTAAATGAGCATTGCATTGGTCATGATTATTTGTTCCTTCCGGGGTCAAATCTGCGTAGTGACAGGGAGTTTGTTACAACACACACTGAGCTCAGCGCCATTGCTGCACCTGCGATAACAGGGCTGAAAATCCCTAATGCGGCAAGGGGAATTCCGATGATGTTGTAAAAAAACGCCCAGAAAAGATTCTGCTTTATTTTACGCATAGTCTGTCTTGCTATCAGCAGTGCTTCGGGCACTGCGGTAAGCTCACGGCGTATAACGGTAACGTCCGCTGTCTCAACGGCTATATCACTGCCGCCTGCCATGCCGAAGCCCACATCAGCCTCAGACAGGGCAGGAGCATCGTTTATGCCGTCGCCGACCATGGCAACAGCCAAACCTGCCTTCTTTATCTCACACACTGTTTCAGGCTTTTCTTCTGCCGTTACTCTGCTTCGCACTTCGTCTATGCCGAGCTTTTCTGCAACAAACGCTGCCGCTCGGGCATTGTCGCCTGTAAGCATAACGGTTTTTATCCTATGCTTTTCAAGAAGCTCTATTGCACGCTTTGCTCCGTCACGGACAGTATCCGCAATAGCTATAACGCCCTTTGCCGTATCGTCTTCGGCAAAGACTACAACTGTCTTACCCTGAGCCTCAAGCTCAGCAACCTTTTCGGCGTATGCACCGTGGGAAACAGCCTCAGGAGATCCTATTACGATATTTCTGCCCTCACACACAGCAGAGACTACACTGCCGGTGGAAGAGAAATCAGAATATTCCGAAGCGGTGATGTTCTTTTCCTGTGCATATTCGCATACTGCTTTAGCCAGAGGATGCGCACTTGCACTCTCAACTCCTGCGGCAAGGCGTACAAGCTCTGTTTCGTCCATTTCTGTAACGATTTCGGTAACGGAGGGCTTACCCATTGTGAGAGTTCCTGTTTTATCGAAGATGACTGCATTTATATCGGCGGAGCGCTCGATATACTCGCCGCCCTTGAAAAGCACGCCATGCTTTGCTGCAAGGCCTGTGCCCACCATTACAGCCGTCGGTGTGGCAAGGCCAAGAGAACAGGGACAGGCAACTACCAGAACTGCCACTGCATTGATTATTGCTTCTTCTGCACTGACCTTTGCAACAAACAGCCAGCCGAGGAGTGTTACGACTGCAACAGCTACTACACAGGGCACAAAGATACCCGCAATCTTATCTGCCAGTCTCTGCACCGGAGCCTTTGAGGTCTGTGCTCTTTCGACTATTGCTATAATTCTTGAAAGGACGGTGTCTGCACCGATCTTTTGAATTTCAACCTTTATAACGCCGCCTGTGCAGATCGTTGCACCTGTGACGTTTTCGCCCACTGTACGCAGAACGGGCATATTCTCGCCTGTGAGCATGGATTCGTCTATACTTGCACTGCCGTCGATGACAACACCGTCGGAGGGGATCTTTTCGCCTTCTCGCACCAGTGCTATATCCCCAACCACAAGGTCGTTTATGTCTATTTCCACTGTTTCCTCATCACGAATGACACTGACCTTGTCTGCTTTCAGTGCCAGAAGAGAGGACACTGCTTCGTTTGTCTTTCTCTTTGCTCTGCTCTCTAAAAATTTGCCGAGAAGCACAAGAGTTATTACAACGGCAGAGGATTCAAAGTACAGTCCGTGCATACCATGAATCTTGCCGTTTATCATATTGTACACACTGAGAGCATATGCCGCTGTTGTGCCAAGTGCCACCAGCACGTCCATATTGGCGTAGCCGTGGCGAAGCGCCTTGAATGCACCGATGTAAAAACGGCGGCCTATTATAAACTGCACAGGCGTTGTCAGAGCAAGCTGCAGCCACGGGTTGTGAAGGAGTGATACGATTTTATTATCATGTCCGAAAATAAAATACAGCACCATTCCGATGAGCATGGGTGCAGAAAGTATTATTGAAATAATGAGCTCAGCGAGGGCAAGCCTCTGCTTTTTCTCATCATTGTTTTTTTGGGTTTCGTCCACTACAGTAAAGCCTGCGTTTTCTATTGCCGCTGTCAGCTTTTCAACTTCGCCGTCATAGCCTGAAATAATGGTCGCACCTGATGCGAGATTGACACTGACCGATTCACAGCCCTGCTTTTTAAGCACCCTCTCAACACGTGCTGAACAGGCAGCACAGCTCATACCGCCGACTTTGAGCCTTATCTGTTTTGCCATTTTGCCTTTATTCCTTTCTTATGCCTCTGATGCATCAAAACCCAGTGCTTCGATCTTTTCAATGATGGATGCTGCGGTGATGCTCTCGTCAAACATAGCCTCAGCGCTCTTGTTTTCAAGAGATACTTTTACCTCCTCGCCGCCTGCTGCTGTAAGGGTCTTTTCAACATTTGCAGAGCAGTGTCCGCAGGCCATGCCTTCTACATTAAGTTTAATAAGCTTTTTCATATATTTTCATTCTCCTTTTTCACATTTCCGGTGCCTTTTGAATATTGTATAACAGGACACCTATTATATACATATATTAACACATTCTTCCAAAATAGTAAATAGAACACTATATTTTGTACAGATTGTTAATATTTCAAAAAACGAATGACAAGACGTTTTAGTTATGATATAATCTTTTTATACAATCGGACTTTGTTGTCTGATACACCTTGAGAGGAGGTAATAATTAAGAGCTTTGTTGTTTAAAGCGCCTGGACCGCAGATGTCTTAGCTGCGGTTGACGAGGAAGAGGGTTATCGAATTTTCGGCGGATGCCCTCCGGCGCCCTCCGGCATAGTGCCGCAAGTACGCGTTTAAAGACACAGAGAGATCTGCCAACAAAGGCGCGTACATTGCCGGATATTTTTCACACAGAATAACCCCCGTTTTTACGGAGGCTTTATTTTGTTGTATTTTTTGGAGGTTTTTATTAATGTGTGGTATTGTCGGATACATCGGTAAGAACAACTCTGCCGATATCCTTGTTGAAGGCTTGAAAAAGCTCGAGTATCGCGGATATGATTCCGCAGGTATTTCTGTATTTGAGGACGGTAAGGTCGTTACCGTCAAATCCAAGGGTCGTATGGCTGACCTTGAAAACAAAATGAATGAAACTCACGCTCCCATAGGCAATCTGGGAATCGGTCACACCCGCTGGGCTACTCACGGTGAGCCCTCTGATGTAAACAGCCACCCCCACGCCTGTGGCCGTGTTACCCTTGTACATAACGGTATTATTGAAAACTATGCTCACCTCAAGGCTCAGCTTATTGAGGAAGGTCATGTTTTTGTTTCCGCTACCGATACCGAGGTCGCGGCTCATCTTATCGACAAGTATTATAACGGCGATCCTGTAGAGGCTATTTTCAAGGCACTCGCTGAGATTCGTGGTTCCTATGCGCTGGGTATTCTTTTCTCCGATATTCCCGACACTCTCTATGCTGTTCGCAAGGACAGTCCTCTGATCGTCGGTCTCGGAGATGGCGAGAATTTTATCGCTTCCGATATCCCTGCCATACTCAGTCACACCAATAAGTACTATCTGCTCGAGACTAACGAGCTTGCAATCATTACAGGCGAGGGCGTTGAGCTTCTCGATTCTGAGCGCAAGCCCATCGAGAAAGAGATATTCACTGCTACCTGGGACGTTTCCGCCGCTGAAAAGGGCGGACACCCCCACTTTATGATAAAGGAGATCCACGAACAGCCCAAGGCTCTCACCGACACCATCGTTCCCCGTATGGCAAACGGTATCTCGAGGATTTTTGAAAATGAAATGCCCGACTGCTCTGAGATAGATCACCTTTACATAGTTGCCTGCGGCAGTGCAATGCACGCAGGTATGGCAGGCAAGCATCTTATCGAAGAATTGGCTCATATTCCCGTTCAGGTTGAGATTGCTTCCGAGTTCAGATATGAGAATCTCGTCTTCCGCAAGGGCGACGCTGTTGTGCTTATTTCCCAGAGCGGTGAGACTGCTGATACTCTGGCAGCTCTCAGAATCGCCAAGGAAAACGGCATTCCCACTATCGCTATCGTCAATGTTGTGGGCTCTTCCATTGCACGTGAAGCTGACATAGTACTCTATACATGGGCAGGCCCCGAGATCGCCGTTGCGACTACCAAGGCTTATACCTGTCAGGTGGCTGTACTGCTTATGATGGCTCTCAGACTGGCTTCTGACAGAAAGACCTGCGATGAGGCAAAGCTCAAGAGATGTGCTGATGCACTTATTTCTCTCCCCGAGGATATCAAGGCTATCCTTGACCGCGAGGAAGAATTCAAGCAGCTTGCATATGAATATAAGGACAACGAGAACCTCTTCTTTATCGGCAGAGGCGTTGACTGCGCTCTTTGCTGGGAGGCATCCATAAAGCTTAAGGAAATTTCCTACATTCACTCTGAGGCTTATGCCGCAGGTGAGCTCAAGCACGGAACCATTTCTCTCATCGAGCCGGGAAGACCTGTTATTGCTATCGCTTCCAGTGACGAGCTCTTTGAAAAGACCGTCAGTAACGCAAAGGAAGTAAAGGCAAGAGGCGCTAATGTTATTCTGCTGACAAGAGAAGGTCAGGAGGTCGATAAGACTGTTTATGACAATCTTATTGAGATTCCTGCACTCGATCCCTTTGTACGCGCTGTAGGTGCTATTATCCCCCTCCAGATCTTCGCTTATCATGTATCTGTTGCAAGAGGACTTGATGTTGATAAGCCCAGAAACCTTGCAAAATCTGTTACTGTAGAGTAAAGAAGATTCTTAAGGGCGCGATCCACCGGATCGCAAAAAACCTATTAACTTTCAGTAATTATTAAAGCCTCGGGCTATGCCCGAGGCTTTTTGTTTATGTGCAGTTGAGGACGCTGTCCTCAAACTCCTGCAAGGGACTCTGTCCCTTGACCCTGCCACTTTTGAAAAAGTGGACAAAACTTTTGTTATCTATCCATGTTGCCTGTCTCGTACATTACGGCAGTGATTGATGCGATTGCAGCGGTCTCTGTTCTGAGTATGCGTTTGCCGAGGGTTACTGTTCTGGCGCCTGCTTCGGTAAGCGCCTCGATTTCATTTTCTGCTATTCCACCTTCAGGGCCAATAACGATGGCTATATCCTTTGCATCGCCTATAAACGTGCGAAGCGGCTCGCCTCCTGCCTCGTAACAGGTCACAGTCAGCTCATGCTGAGAAACACGCTTTACAAGCTCTGCAAAGCTTATCATATCGGAAACCTGCGGTATTATGCCCCTGCCGCTCTGCTTTGCCGCCTCCAGTGCATGGCGCTGAAGTCTTGCACTCTTTTTAGCGGCGCTCTTTTCATCAGGCCGTGCAATGGAACGGGACATGAGAACAGGCACTATATTTGTAACGCCCAGTTCTACAGCCTTCTCCGTAATAAGCTCCAGCTTGTCAGACTTCGGATATCCCTGATAAATGGTCACCTTGCAGTCAGGCTCGCTTACTGTGGGGCATTGTTCGTTTATTGTAAGTGTCACAGTGCCTTCGGAAAAGCCATCGATAGTGCAGTGATAATCCATCCCCTCACAGTCGCAGAGCACAAGACTCTCGCCCACTCTCATACGCAGGGACTTTGAAATATGTACTGCGTCTTCTCCGCAGATAATCGCTGTCTTTCCGTTTACTGCACTTTTATCAACAAAGAACTTAGGCACACTCAGTCTCCTCTTTCTTTTTTATGCCTATCTTCTCACCCATACCGCAGAGAAGAAGGATTCCTACGGGTATTATCAGCACAAGGCTTATCCACTGCGATGTTGTAAACCACAGGAATGCACCTCTTATCTCATCATCGCGCAGATATTCTATTATAAATCTGAAAACACCGTAGCAGACCATATAAAGCCCTGTATGGCTGCCTTTTCGGCGCATCTTTTTCGCATACAGCAAAAGGGCAACACAAAGCAGGATATTGAATATTGCCTCGATAAGCTGGGTAGGTATAACTTTCTCTGTCAGAGATACACCTGTTATGGCGTTTTTGAATACGATTCCGAATTGTTCGGATTCTCTGCCATAACAGCAGCCTGCGCAGAAGCATCCAAGCCTGCCAAAGGCATGTGCAAGGGGAAGGCTTGGAATCGCAGCGTCAAAATAATCGATAATATTAAGCCTGAACACGCGGCAGTATCCTATAAGGCCCAGTGCTCCGCCGATAAAGCCGCCGTAAAAAACAAGTCCGCTGCCTGCCAGATTTTTGAAATACTCCACAGGGTCATTTATGAGCAGTGAGAAATTGCCGCAGTAAAGATCAAACTCCGTAAGCAGGAAGAGTATCTTCGCGCCGATTATGGATGTGATGAATATTATCATCGCACCTGTCAGCATATCAACTCTTGATACCAGTGGATTTCTGCCTGCACGATATACTGCAAGCACTGCCGCAAGAATCACGCCCAGAATGATAAGGGTGCCGTACATGGGTATCTTCGCACCGAAAATATAAATAAACGGAAGCATTTATCTCTCCTGTATCAGTCAAAAAGCCAGGGAAGCTTTTCCTGCGCGGTCTCCTTCAAATCCTCTGCAAAAGGCTCAACGTACTCTGTCTTTGCTTCGTCAACAAACTGGTTGACGCAGACACAGGCTACAGATACTGTACATGCCACGAAAACGGCTATAATCGAAAAAACAAGTGCCATTATGGACATTACTCCTGTTCTCTTTACCTTTGCTGCTATTGCAAAAATGAGAGCAAAGCCTGCAGGGATAAGAATAAGAAGCTTGAGCCTCATGATCATCTCAATAAGATATATGGTTCCTGCACTGCAGAGGATTGAGAGAATGGAGAAAATGATATATGCAGGAAGGTCTTCCTTCTTTCCTCTGCGCTTTTCTGCCGCACGGCCTTCGGGGGTTCTTACAACGCAGACTGTTTCCTTATAATGATCTATCTGTGTATTATCCATATTGTCTCTTACCTTAAGCTGCCTGCTCATATAAACACCGCTTTCTTAATTAAGAAATATTATAAGATTATATTAGCATTATTGCCCTTTTGTGTCAAGAAAGGAGACTTTGCTGTAACGCACAAAACGGGCGGTTGATAACCGCCCCTACAATGATCGCGGCATAATTTGATAAAATAGCAAAAAAGCTCCTGAAACCGAAGTTTCAGGAGCTTTTTGGAGCTGATATCCAGATTCGAACTGGAGACCTCATCCTTACCAAGGATGCGCTCTACCTACTGAGCTATATCAGCGAATATGGCGACCCAGAACGGACTCGAACCGTCGACCTCTAGCGTGACAGGCTAGCGTTCTAACCAGCTGAACTACTGGGCCGTAAGCCCGTCGTAGAGGTTTGTTTCCTCAAGCGACTCCGTTATTATATATGGGTATTCGCCAATTGTCAAGAGTATTTTGTAATTTTTTATTTATTTTTTTGCAAGTGATGCGCTGACCTCAGAAGTAGAGTCGATACAGAGGGAAACACAGAGGCACATGAGCTCATCTTCCTTGCGGCTGACCTCCAGAACGTAGGTCTCGCCCCAGGAGAACCACTTCTTGCCATGAATCAGCACAACACCATCACGGGCGGTCAGCAGGCGGTATTCGCCCTTGAAATAGTCACCGTCCAGCTTCCAGCCGCTCTTGGTCATTTCATACTTTACACCTGTTGCGATGTTCTTCTTTTTGATGGTCTCAAAGGGAACACCGTTGACAGACACCTCAAACTTTGTGCCGAGGATGCCGCTCTTTTTCTCTATGACTGCTGCAAGTGTTCCGCCGTTTGTATATATCTGAACACTGTTGCCCGAAAGAAGGGAGCCCTTTACAGTCCAGACATGGCGTCTGTATTCATCTGTTACCTCAAATTCACGTGATTTGAGCAAAGTATTCTGTGTTATGTAAAGCATACTATACCCCTTTCTGCTCTGCACTCTTTCTTGCAGATGCACGATTTCTGCTTATCAGTGCCTTCACTGTGTGAAGCTCTTCTCCGTACAGCACTCGTGTGGGAAGGTACAAAAGCGAGCCTGTCTGCGGCACTATGAGATACCCATAATAATCCTCTATAACCTCAGTGATCTCCGAATACTTCATGGAGCATTCATTGCTGGGGGTCACTATGGATATTTCCTCTCCGAAAGTGTATGTGCAAAGGGAGGCTCTGTGCTGCAGGCCGTGCCTGACATGCACCTGAAGCTTTCTTCGGCGCACTACAAGATATGTTATTCCTGCTGCAGCAAAGCTCACCGCTCCGAGAACAAGCACCGTGGTTACAAAGCTGACCTGATCCGGTTCCAGATCAATCCAGCCGCCTGCTCTCATTATTCGCATATACCACCATACAAACAGATATGTTGCAAAGGGGAACAGCAGAAGAAGAATTACAAATACTACTCTTCTCTGCTGTGCCTTTTTTCTTTTTGAAAAGTATGTTTTTTCTGCTCTGAATATATCATCAGACGTCAATGACACTGTTACGCGAACATTTTCGCAATGTCCGTTCTGTTTCATCGGCGATCCTCCTAATGTGTTTACTGAAACGTATACGCTTTAGAAAGAAATTCTGGAACTGATATACTCAACAAGATCTTCGATCTTGATTCTCTCCTGCTCCATTGTGTCACGATCACGGACTGTTACACAACCATCGGTCTCGGACTCAAAGTCAAAAGTGATGCAGAAGGGTGTGCCAACCTCGTCCTGACGGCGATAGCGCTTACCGATGGAGCCTGTCTCGTCAAAGTCGGTCATAAAGAACTTACTCAGCTCGCTGCGTACTTCCATAGCCTTCTCGGAAAGCTTCTTGGAAAGGGGCAGAACTGCTGCCTTGTAAGGAGCAATGGCAGGATTGAGATGGAGAACGGTACGTACATCATTCTTCTCTGCATCGATGACCTCTTCGTCGTATGCCTCGCAGAGAAGAGCAAGAACAGTTCTGTCAAGAC
>JAZSNZ010000089.1:0-2815 GCA_045536645.1 Acutalibacteraceae bacterium | reverse complement strand
AAAACAGTCTGGTGGACTGTTTTGCGTAAGAAACCCTCACCGGGGGTTTCTTGTGTCATATTTAGGATGACTTTAAAAGTAATCTATATTAAAATTTTAAAATGAACTGAAAGAAGCTATCGGGCAATCCCGATAGCTTCTTTTTCTATACCTTCTCGAAAACGTACTTCTCGTTTTCAAATCTGCAAATGACCTTGTCGTTGTTCTTTACACTGCCTTCCAGTATCTGCTCGGAGAACGCATCCTCAATATTGCTCTGGATAGCTCTGCGAAGAGGTCTTGCACCGTACACATCGTCAAAGCCTGCCTTGGAGACGGCAGAAACTGCGCTTTCGTCGAAAGTGATGTCAATGCCCAGGTCTGCGATTCTCTTTTTAAGAGAATCGAGCATCTTTTCTGCGATCTGCTCAATATCCTTTTCGGTGAGCTTGCGGAAGATGATAGTATCATCAAGCCTGTTGAGAAATTCAGGGCGGAAGGTGTTCTTAAGCTCTGCCATGATAAGTTCACGCATACGCTCGTAATCAGCCTCGCCCTCATCGCCTGCCGAGCCGAAGCCCAGAGCGGTCTTGCCCTGAGTGAGGTAAGAGGCACCGAGATTTGAGGTCATGATGATAACTGTGTTCTTGAAATCCACCACTCTGCCTGTTGAATCGGTGATTCTGCCGTCGTCGAGTATCTGGAGCATCATGTTCCATACATCGGGGTGAGCCTTTTCAACCTCATCGAAAAGAACAACGGAGTAAGGTCTCCTGCGTACCTTTTCAGTAAGCTGACCACCCTCATCAAAACCTACATAACCGGGAGGCGAGCCGATGAGCTTGGAGATGGAGTGTTTCTCCATGTATTCGGACATATCGATGCGAACGATAGCATCTTCAGAGCCGAACATGGACTGTGCAAGAGCCTTGCACAGCTCGGTCTTACCAACACCTGTAGGACCGAGGAAGAGGAAGGAGCCAATAGGTCTTTTCGGGTCCTTGAGTCCGGCCCTGCCTCGTCTGATAGCCTTTGCAACAGCAGTTACAGCAGTTTCCTGACCGACGATTCTTTCGTGCAGCTCGCTCTCGAGCCTTAAAAGCCTTTCGCTCTCTTCCGTAGTCAGCTGCTTTACGGGAACACCCGTCCACTGAGAGGTGACATAAGCGATATCTTCGGCTGTCACCTGAACTCTCGCACCGTTTGCGTTGTTTTCCCAGTCTGCTCTGGCCTTTTCAAGCTCCTGCCTTGCTGCTTCCTCTTCGTCCTTGAGCTTTGCCGCACTCTCAAAATCCTGTACCTTGGCAGCCTCTTTTTTATCTGCCCCCAGCTTTGAGAGCTTTTCCTCAAGCTCGTGGATGGAGTCGGGCATTGTCTGCTTGCTTAATCTTACTCTTGATGCTGCCTCGTCTATAAGGTCGATAGCCTTGTCGGGGAGGAATCGGTCTGTGATGTAGCGGGAAGAAAGCCTGACAGCCGCCTCGATGGCCTCATCGGGGATACTTACCTTGTGATGAGCCTCGTAACGGTCGCGCAGTCCCTTGAGAATGAGCACGGAATCTTCTTCCGAAGGCTCGCCCACGGTAACAGGCTGGAAACGCCTTTCAAGTGCAGCGTCCTTTTCGATATACTTGCGGTACTCATCCAGCGTTGTTGCACCGATAAGCTGGAATGCACCGCGTGCAAGCTGAGGCTTTAAGATATTTGCCGCATCGGTAGCACCCTCGGAGGAGCCTGCCCCCACAAGTGTGTGCACCTCATCAATAAACAGGACAATATTGCCGTCATTGTTTACTTCATCAATTGCGGCTTTTATGCGTTCCTCAAAATCGCCTCTGTACTTTGTGCCTGCAACCATACCCGTAAGGTCAAGCGAAACTATACGCTTGTCGGCAAGTGTTTCCGGCACCTCGCCCGAGGCAATTTTGAGCGCAAGCCCCTCTGCAACTGCGGTTTTGCCCACACCGGGCTCACCGATAAGGCAGGGGTTGTTTTTCGTGCGGCGTGAAAGAATCTGAATAACTCTTTCTATCTCCTTCGACCTGCCGATAACGGGGTCGATTTTGTTGTTCTTTGCATAATCCGTCAGATCTCTGCCGAACTGTTCAAGCGTCGGAGTGTCGGATTTTCCGCCTGCCTTGCCGCCTTTTTCATTGCTCTGCTTTGACGAGGGCGAATTTGCGTTGACTGCCTTTACCGTGTCGCCGAGCACATCCGAGGGCGAAACGCCGAGCTTTGTGATTATATTCACGGCGCAGTTTGAGCCCTCTTTAATCAGCGAAATGAGCAGATGCTCCGTGCCCGTGTAGGTGTGACCCATTGAACGTGCGGCGGCAACGGACAGCTCGATTATATATTTGAGCCGGGGTGTAAAATCGTCGGGCACAAGCACCGTAGGCGTACCGACACCGACTGTTGATTTGAGCACGCTTTCAACGTCGTCAATACCTATGCCACGTGCGTTGAGTGCCGTGCAGGCAACACCGCCGTCAGTCTTAAGCAAGCCTGCAAGCAGATGCTCGCTGCCAACGTAGGTGTGTCCCATATTTTCGGCAACCTCAACAGCAGCGTTGAGTGCCGAATTGGCCTTCTGTGTAAAGCCTGTGAATTTGTACATTTTTCATCACTCCTTGAGTACCTTCCAATACTGCGCATTAAAGCCATAATTATCATCGTGCAGATAATTCACTATCCTCATATTATTGGCTTTGCATAGCGCTTCAAATTCTTCTTTTGTTTCGTTTCTGTCCAGAGATTGATAATAAAAACTGCCGCCTTTTTTCACGAAGGAAAAGACTTTTTCCAGTATGGACTGATAAAGACCGCTTTCCAGACG
>JAZSNZ010000004.1:0-2989 GCA_045536645.1 Acutalibacteraceae bacterium | reverse complement strand
GCTTCTGTAGGGAAGATCTGCGTGAACAGGCTGCATTACACGCTTAAAAATCTGTGCCGCAGGATTGCCCCATACATACATTGGTGCCGGCATATCATAGCCGGTCCATACCGCAGCCACATAATAGGGAGTAAAGCCACAGAAGTATCGGTCATGGTTGGCGCTGGTGGTACCGGTTTTTCCCGCAACTGCCATGCCGCCGAACCAGGCATTGCCGCCGGTTCCGTTGGCAACGGCATTTTTAAGCATATCGCACATATTCGCAGCGGTATTGGGAGAAAACGCAATGTTGGTCTTAGGCTGATTATCGATAATCATCTCGCCGTCGGGTCCAAGAACCTTGGTGTAAAGACGGGCTTTTGTAAATATGCCGTTATTGACAAAGGCGCAGTATGCCTGAGCCATTTCCAAAACGGTAACACCATCGGTGAGAGAACCCAATGCCATTGGTGAGTAGGATATATCGTTGGGAACAAGCGATGTGAAGCCCAGTCTCTGGGTCAGGAAATCATAGGCTGCCTGAGGAGTGAGTTTATCAATTATCTGCGCAGCAACAGTATTCTTGGAAGCGGTAATTGCTCCTCTTATAGTTATAATGTCGTCATAACTGTTTGGGCTGTTGCTGGGATACCACCAAGTTCCTCTCAAACGGATGTTGGGAGAGTCGTTTACGAGGGTGTACTGGGTGATGAGGCCATATTCGAAAGCAGGTCCATAAGATGCAATAGGCTTGAAGGAAGATCCGGGAGAACGCTTGGACTGAGTTGCGCGGTTAGTACCAAAACGCTCTGTCTTTTCACCGACACCGCCGGAAAGAGCTTTTACCTGTCCGGTATAGGGATCCATAAGAACTATAGCGGACTGAAGCTGCTGAGTTGAATAATAATATCCCTTCGGCAGATTGGCAGTGTCCTCATATACAGAGTCCACAATCGCCTGAATATCCGGATCCATGCAGCAATAAATCTGCAAACCGCCGAAATAGAGAAGTTCATTGGCGGCTTCAACACTGAGATTGAGCTTTTCCATAAGATCCGCGCGAACGGCCTCGATGACAGCTTCTTCGTACCAGCTGTAAATAGCATCCTTATAGCCTTCGTTTTCACCGCGGACAAACACAAGTTCCTCCGCCACAGCATCCTGATACTCCCCATAGCTTATATAGCCCTGGTCGTACATTTCGTAGAGAACAAGCTCCTGGCGGTACTTGTTCCACTGGCGGCAGGTTTTGGTCTCGTCCAGTTCCTTGTCATATACCATCTGGTCGCGGAAGGGGTCATACTTGGAGGGGTTATTCGTGATGCCGACTATGCTGGCACACTCGGCGAGGGAGAGATCCCAGACGTCCTTGCCGAAGTAGGTCTGGGCGGCGGTCTGTATGCCGTAGCAGGCGTTGCCGAAATAGACGAAGTTGAGATACCATTCGATTATTTCCGACTTATCGTAGGTTTTTTCCAGCTCAAGAGCCTGAAAAATCTCCACCAGCTTTCGCATAACAAGGCCTTCGTCCTTGCCCGTCACGTTCTTGACAAGCTGCTGGGTAATTGTAGAGCCGCCGAAATCGTTGCTCATAGCAAAGAACATCTGGATAACAGCGCCGGTGCTTCGGTACCAGTCCACGCCCTTATGATCATAAAAACGCTTGTCCTCAATGGCTACAAGAGCATGCTCCATATTCTCGGGAATGTTCTCATAATCCACCCAAATTCGGTTTTTAGTGGTATTGAGGCGAACAAGTTCCTTGTCCACACCGTCGGAATCGGTAAACCAGATGGTGCTGGAAAGGCTTACCTTATAGTCCTCAAGGTCGGTTTCCAAAGTGGGGTTGACGCTTGTTTTTATATAATAGGCAAAAACACATGTGAAGAGCAGGCCGGTGACAATAGCAACCAGCAGCACGCTGACGACAATTTTCAAACCAAGGCGCAAAACACCACCGACGACACCCGCAGTGGTATCCGCCGTTGTTCCTATTATTTTTCTTACTTTCTTACTATTCAAAAAGGCTGCGCCTCCGTTTCCGCATATCAACTCACGCTAATCATACTACATGTTTTCAAATTAGTATAGCACATTTTGTCAACAAGGTGCATCGAATTTGTAAATTTTCCTCCGATCTGTATTATTTCTTTTCCCAAAGGAAAGAATATTCGGAAAGACAGTTATTTTTTATTTCAAAAAGGAGGTATATATCTTTGAAGTTCGGCATAAGAATTATAGCGTGCATAGCAATGATGGCAATAGCCCTCACCATGGTGGTTTTCACCGCAGCTGATTTCCGGCAGGTTCGTGGGGACAGTTTTGTTCTTCGGGAGCATTCCGGTCGCGTGGCGGTTTTTTCCGGAGCGGATAATGATGAACCGCTGGCCATCACGGATATAGAGCTTGAAAATCTCCCCAGTTCCGACAGAAATAAGCTTTCCACGGGAATTGTTGTTTCCGGAGAAGACTCTCTGCTAAAGCTGCTGGAAGACCTTGGCTCCTGAGAGAAAAGATTAATGTTGATTTTGATTTGCCCATAGTTTACAATGAAACCATCACAGATACTAAACGGAGGTCAACTATGGACGAGGGAATTTTCATCAGCATCACCGATGAGGACGGCGTAACTTTCCGCCTGGAAGTCCTTGGCGAAGTGGAATTCGGTGCAAATGTATATTCTGTTTTTCTCCCCGCAGATATGAACGAAGACGATCCCGATTACGGTTTCGTTATCCTGCAGGTAATTGAAGCCGACGGCGGCATCGAGTATGCAAGCGTGGACGACGAAGAAACTCTGCAGAAAGTTTATGCTCTTTTCATGGAAGAGCTTTATGCCGAGGAAGACGAGGAAGAGTAATCGGCTCACTTAAAAATTAAATCAATCGCAGGAAATTTGTTGCCTGCGGTGTTCGTGGAATCAGGATCCGTATGGACCTACATTTTTCATAAGGGATGCCGGGCTCTCGCCGTGAATTGCAGGCCTCCCGTTGTCGGCTTTGACCGGGAA
>JAZSNZ010000249.1:0-2550 GCA_045536645.1 Acutalibacteraceae bacterium | reverse complement strand
CCGACTTAAACTCCTGTAGGGGACTCTGTCCCTTAACCCTGCCACCTTTGAAAAGGTGGACGAAACTTCTATTATTTTTCTGTCGTTATCTTGCAGGTTGACGGTTCGGGGAGTGTGTCGTCCATTATGATTTCTCCTATGGAGTCGGCAATTATGTATCCGCTGATGGGGTTCTTTACACTCATTATATTGCCGCTGACTCTCGCTTCCACCTCGCTGCGCTCAAAGGAAAGGTCGGTGCCTTCCATCTCGCAGTCCTCGAGAACCAGTCCCTTTGCATAGCACAGCGGCTGTGTGCCCGATATTTTGCACCTGACAAGCCTTAAATTCTCCGAATACCATGCAAGGTATTCGCCTTTGACTATGCTGTCGTAAACGGTTACATTCTTACTGTGCCAGAAGGCGTCCTTTGTATCAAGCACGCTGTCGCGGATAACCATGTTTTCCACGTACTGGAAGGAATATTTGCCCTTTAAATGCACTCTTTCAAGCTCTAAATTGCTCGTTCTGAGAAACGGATACTCCCCCTCAAGGGTGCAGTCAGTAAGTTTTATGTCGCTGCAGAACCATCCAAACTCAGGCGAAACCGCCTTACAGCTATCAAGCATAATACCTTTACATTCTCTGACTGCCTTTATTCCGCCTAAAATGCTGTCTTTTATTGTTATATCCTCATCGTACCACAGCGCAGCACGGCAGTTTTCCGTCATTTCGCATTTTTCTATAACTGCTCCTCTTACATGCCACAGGGGGTAGCGAAGATTCATATAGCAATCGCGAAGATGCACATCACTGCATTCCTTAAGTGCCGATTCTCCGTCGGCAGGTCCGTCAAAACGGCAATTTATGACCTGGGCATTCTGCACCGCATAAAGCGCGCGCTCTTCGTCCAGGGTCAGATTTTCAAATTTCATTTTTACAACAGTCCTTTTGCGTTCTGTAACTTTGTTATTTTACCTTATTTTCTTCTTTTAGTCAACATTTCATCTTCACTTGATTATTTGATTCTTATCTGCTATATTTATTTTATAGTATATCTTAGGAGGGATAATAATTGGATAACAGAAACGATTATACACCTGCACCCATGGATACCTCAGAGGTGATCGTGCCCGATGAGCTCAATGAGCTTATCGACTACCTCTCAAAAAATGCCCACGAGGTATGGGCAAAGGGCAGAATGGCAGAGGGCAAGACCTACGGCGAATCAAATGACAGTGTTCAGGGTAAAAATACCTTTCTCAAACCCTATGAAGCCATGAACCCCGCCGAAAAGCTTGCTGACATCAATTCTGTCGAGCAGACACTTAAATTCATACTCAACAGCGGCTACAGGATAGAAAAGGTCGATAATTCATACTGGGGCGGTATTGAGCGCAAGTACTTCAGGCAGTACCACAGCGATAAGGCTGTGCCTGTCTATAAGGCACCCCTTATTATCGGTCTTGTTTCCGACGACTGCACCGATGCAGGTGTCAAGGAAATCCATAAGAGCGTTGACTGTTTTGCCGCTCATATCACAAAGCTTCTCGGTATCCCCTGCGAGAAATGCGAAAACAGCAAGAGGGAGACACCTGTTTACATAATCTCCGAGCTTGCCAACAATATCGAGCTTTCTGCCGCAAATTACGCTTTTGAAAATTACGGATTTGAGACTATTACTGTAAATAATTCTCAGTCAGGGTATAAAAGCATAACTGTTCCCTGCCCTGCAGTAGATTACATAACAACAAAGAGCTTCATGCTCCTTTCCTTCTGGAAGGGCATGGACAAACAGAGCCGTGCAGGCTCTGCGGTGCGTGCGGCTCTGCTTGAATACGACCGCACAAGCCCCGACCCCCAGCGCACCGTCATCGGAGAATCCCATGCTGTATATCATGTTGTGCTCCCGGGCGATGCACCTGCTGCCTTTGCATGGAAAAGCAGACTGCTTCTGCCCTACGTGCTCGAGTCGGGCGAAAACTGGTACACCCTCAGAGATGCTCAGATAGTTTACGACCGCAAAAGCAGGCAGGAGCTTATTATGGGACAGACTGCGGCAACGGTTGCAAACGGCTCGATAAAGTCCATCGTCCGCGATGAGATAAAGGCCGTCAGACAGCAGTACAAGGCCGACAGAAAGGCTCTCGATGCTCAGCACGACCGCAACACCCACAGAAAGCTCATTGCAGAAAGCACAAACAAGGAGCTGACAGAGGGTGAAAAGGCTCACATCAGAAGGCTTATAAAGCTTGACGACGAAGCCTATGCAGAAGACAAAAAGGCTCTTCGCAGAAAGCTTCGCAAAAACATAGCACGTGCAAAGAACAAGATAGATTACAACAACGCTCTCGAAGCATCAAAGAAGGAGCGTTACGAGCTGAACCTGAGCATGTTCGGCAATATAAACCGCTCCATTGAAAAGGGCAGCGAGGCACGGAAAACTCCGCAGGAATACGACCTGCTGGGCGACAGCACCCACGGCAGAAGCCTTTCTGCAGATGCTGTGAATATCCGTCATCTGCGCCTTGATACCATCTCAACCCTTTTCCAGAAGGCAAAAAAGAAGCA
>JAZSNZ010000371.1:0-12250 GCA_045536645.1 Acutalibacteraceae bacterium | reverse complement strand
CCTGCGTAAACGATGAGCATATCACCTGCTTCAACGGTGTTCCCACCATGTTTATCGCAATGTTCAACCACCCCGACTTTGCAAAGACCGATTTCTCCTATATGAGAACGGGCATCATGGCAGGCGCCAACTGCCCTGCTGACCTGATGCGCAGAGCGGCTGACGAAATGAACATGAAGGAGATAATCTCCGTTTACGGTCAGACCGAGGCATCTCCGGGATGCACAATGGGCGAGGTAAACGAGGATATCGACCACAGAGTTGAGACTGTCGGCAGTCCCTTCCCCGGCGTTGAGTGCAAGGTCATCGACCCCGAAACTGGCGAAGAGCTCCCTGACGGTGAAAGCGGCGAGTTTGTAGCACGAGGCTTCAATATCATGAAGGGCTATTACAAAATGCCCGAAGCTACCGCTCAGGCAATAGACTCTGAGGGCTGGCTGCACTCAGGCGATATCTGCTGCCGCACTCCCGACGGCTATTACAAGGTAACAGGCAGACTTAAGGACATGATTATCCGAGGCGGCGAGAACCTCTATCCCCGTGAGATCGAAGAATTCTATCTCACCAATCCCAAGGTTCGTGACGTTCAGGTCGTGGGCGTTCCCGACGAGCGCTACGGCGAAGAGTGCTGTGCATGGATAATCCTGCACAAGGGCGAAACAGCAGACGAAAACGAAATGCGCGAGTACGGCAATGCCTCCATCGCACGCCACAAGGTTCCGAGGTATTTCATGTTCGTCAATGAGTTCCCCATGAACGCCGCAGGCAAGATTCTGAAATATAAAATGCGTGATGAATCGGCTGAGCGTTTAGGTCTTAAGAAATAAGTGATATAATGAAAGGAGCAGGACCTTCGTCCTGCTCCTTTCAGCTTGTCAAAAAAGCCCACACACTTGGCTCCCCGAACATGGGGAGCTGTCGCCAAGTTCGCCAATGGCGAACTTAAGTGACTGAGGGGTAGTTCAAAGGCGCATAGTTATGCGGTTTCAACAAATCTCTCCCTCCGAGTTCATTTGCAAAATGAACTCTACTCCCATCATCAGAGGGAGGCAAGGATAACTGAGCAAAACTGTTAGCTAAATTTCAATCTGCCGAACAGATAAAATTATTTACTGTCCTCAGGGATACGTCCTGCCTCTTTTCTATACACTTACCGAATAATCCTTTTTAAATCCGTGAGAACCGAATATCTGCCAGTTTCCGATGCCCAGTCTCTGCATCACTGCCCTGCGCTCTTCTGCGCAGAGCGCAGGGTCTGTATCCACCGAGGTCATAAGAATAGGTGCATACTGATTATATTTCGCCTGCTCAGAGGTCAGCCCGTGGGTATTTATATAGATATCACCCGTAAAAGCAATATGGTGACTGTAGTCTATCAGCACTATCTCACCGGGCAAATGTCCGCCCTTTCCCTCGTACACCTCAAAATGAAGCTCCTCAAAATCAAAAAATCCGATCTGCGTCAGGGGCTCGGTGATGTTTTCCTTATCTTCCCACGGCACTGTTATCTTCTGCGGCTCGGCAGGAACATAGGAAGTGAGAGTCTTGCAGATATTTATGTAAGGTCTGTGCAGTGGATTCTGCTCCCTGTAGCCGTTTTCCCCTCTGTACTCATGCTCAAGGCACATAGCTGTCTTTCTGCTTGCGATTATTTCATCAAACATAGGCAAAAGTCCGCAATGGTCAACATCGGCATGAGTTACGAGAACTGTTTTTCTGATACTGTCAAAGTCGGGTATCAGCTTATGAAGAAGGCTCTTCATTTCGTCACTGTAGCAGGCATAGCCTGTGTCTGCAAACAGATATTTCCCGTTGCTTTTTATAATTATCATATTACTTCCGCAGGGCGGTTCAATAAGCGTGATTTCTGTATTTTCAGTGATTTTATGACAGCTTGTTCTGGGCAGAAAGCTTCTGCCTTTGGACTTTGAAAGCAGCTCAGCGAATCTGTTTATGCTGTCAAAGGTTCTGTAGGGGGAAAGTCCCTGCTCATCAAGGGTCTGCATGGCAAGATTGACGTGAACCAGAAGCTCTTGTCTGACCTTTTCCGTCAGCCCCATCATTTTGGACAGTCCCATCACATAGGTGTTGTAAAAAATGCTGTTGTCATACACCTTTTCCGAGCTGTTGTAGTCTATTACACGCACTCTGCACAGCTTCTCTGCCTCAGTAAGAAATTCCGATATCCTTTCCGAACGGTCAACGTACAGACCCATCTTGAAAAGCTGATAATCGGTTCCGTTTTCCTGAGAGCTGATATAGGAGATATTGAAATTAAACTCGCTTATCAGCATCAGGATATCCGTAACGCTTCCCGGTACATCTCTTAAGCAAAACTCAAGGAGGACTATGCTCGATTCTTCTGTATTGTTCTGCAGATAGCCGATTTTCTCAAGCTCCGCATCTGCCTTTTCAAGCTGCTGCTCTGTTCCTTCCGCATCAATGAACAGGGTGTGGGAATCTACCGCCTTGTTGTAGCTGACACGGGTTATGTTTATGCCCAGTGCCGAAAAGCATCTGCTGGCCTTTAAAAACGCGCCGATATGATTGGGCATGCTCGTTACGTAGGTTTTCTTCATTTCCTGCACCTCCACGGTGAATATTTAAACAAGGAGGCAGGGGTCTCCCCCTGCCTCCTTAGAATCATCAGTTATTGTTTGCCTTTTCAAGGTCCTTCTTGCGGATCTCAACACGTCTTACCTTACCGCTGATGGTCTTGGGAAGCTCATCAACAAATTCCACGATTCTTGGGTACTTGTAAGGTGCGGTGTGGGTCTTGACGTATTCCTGGATTTCCTTCTTGAGCTCATCGGTTCCTACCGTACCCTTGGTCAGCACGATGGTAGCCTTTACTATCTGTCCTCTTACCTCGTCAGGCACAGGAGTGATAGCACATTCGAGAACATAAGGCAGCTCCATGATAACACTTTCGATTTCGAAGGGGCCGATGCGGTAGCCGGAAGACTTGATGACATCGTCGATACGTCCGACGTACCATAGGTAGCCATCCTCGTCCATGGTCGCCTGATCGCCTGTATGATAATATCCGTCGTGCCATACGTCCTTTGTCTTTTCCTCGTCCAGATAGTAGCCTGTAAACAGTCCGCAGGGTGCGCCGTCCTTGGTGCGGATGCAGATTTCGCCTGCGTCACCTGTCTGGCACTCGTTGCCGTCGGGATCGAGAACAACAACGTCATAAAGGGGACTTGCCTTACCCATAGAGCCGATTCTGGGAGTAGATCCGACGAAATTTGCGATGGAAAGGGTGGTTTCGGTCTGACCGAAGCCTTCCATGATGGTAAGTCCCGTTGCCTTCTTGAACTGGTTGAATACTTCGGGATTCAATGCCTCACCTGCCGTGGTTGCATATTCAATGGAAGACAGGTCGTACTTTGAAAGGTCTTCCTTTATAAAGAAGCGGTACATGGTGGGAGGAGCACAGAAGGTGGTGATATTGTACTTCTTGAAAAGGGGAAGAATATCCTCGGAATGGAAGCGGTCAAAATCGTAGGTAAAGATTCCTGCCTCACACAGCCACTGGCCGTAAAGCTTGCCCCAGAGTGCCTTGCCCCAGCCTGTATCTGAAATGGTAAAGTGCAGTCCGTCGGGATTGACATTGTGCCAATGTCGGGCTGTCGGATAATGACCGAGGGCATACTTGTAGGAATGGGTTGCAATTCTCGGATATCCTGTTGTGCCGGAAGTGAAGAGCATGAGCATGGGGTCATTGCCGCAGGGAGTGTTTTCGCTGCGGTAGAAGTGAGTGGAGAAACGCTCCATCTCAACGTTGAAGTCATGCCAGCCGTCCTTCTGACCGCCCACAAGCACCTTTGTCATGCCGGGGAATTCGGCTGCTGCCTTCTCTGCCTCAGCGGAAACATCACCGTCAGCAGTGCAGACGATAGCCCTTACCTTTGCAGCCTTGTATCTGTAAGTGAAATCGTGCTCAACGAGCTGGTTTGTTGCAGGAATTGCGATTGCGCCGATCTTATGAAGTGCAAGCATACAGAACCAGAACTGGTAATGACGCTTGAGCACCAGCATGACTGTGTCGCCGCGCTTGATGCCGAGAGACTCAAAGTAGTTTGCGGTCTTTGCAGAATACTTCTTCATGTCGCTGAAGGTAAATCTGCGCTCGGACTTGTCGTTGCCTACCCACATCATGGCAAGCTTATCGGGGTTCTTTGCCGCGATTTCATCAACGCAGTCAAATGCGAAGTTGAATTTATCCTCATTCATGAAGCGAATACCGTTGAAAACGCCGTTTGCATCGTAGAAGGATTCTATAAACTTATCCGCGACAGATGCCTTTGTGTCCTTCTCAGCAACAGGAGCCTTTGTGGTAACATAAGGACCTTCGGGATATTCTTCGTTTACAAGGCCGTCCTGGGGATTGAGAACCACTGCATGGAACTCACAGCCACCTTCACTGACGGCAATCATACCGTGGGGGATCTGGCTGTTGTAGAAAATGGAGTCGCCCTCATTGAGTATCTCAACATGCTTGCCGACCTGAACCTTAAGAGAGCCCTTGACGATAACGTCAAACTCCTGACCATTATGGGAGCTGAGCTTGATGGGAACATTCTGCTCCTCCTCAAGATAGGGGAACTTTACAAGGAAGGGTTCTGCAAGCTTATCCTTGAACTTGGGTGCAAGGTTGTTGTAGACATAGCCTTTTTTCTTGACTATCTTCATACCCTCGCCTTTTCTGGTGATGGTAAAGGAAGTAAGAGTGGTGCTGGTTCCTTCAATTATATCTACTACCTCAACGTCGCAGGCTTTTGCGCACTTGTAAATAAAGGTAAAGCTGAAGTCTGTTTCGCCCATTTCGAGAATCTTGTAATCCTCAAGCGATACGCCCGTGAGCTTTGCAAGCTCTTCCTGGGAATAGCCCTTTGCTTCGCGCAGATCTTTGATTCTGCCTGCTACCTCTTTCAAATTGAAGTCCATTTTCTTTTGCTCCTTTCATTTCCGTTGTGATTAAAATTTTCTAACGGTTTTGAATAAAACAAAAAAACTCGTCTCAAATTGCTTTGAGACGAGTTGTTCAACCCGCGGTACCACTCAAATTGCGAAATATAATTTCGCCACTTTACGGACTCTGTCAAGCCCTTTGCTTTCACGCAGCATTACGGAAGGAGTCTACTCGCATTTCGCTTTCGATCCTCCGACTCGGAAGGGATAGGTCTTCTGGAAGGTCTCAACATTGGCTCGCAGCAACCGCCAACTCTCTGAAGAATCAACATTCCGACCGTCTTCGTCGCAGTCGTTGTTTGTGTTATTCAAAATTGTGTCTGCATTATACTCCCGAGTTTTTCTGTTGTCAATAGTTTTTTGAAAAAATATTTTTGCGATTTACAGCGGTGAAATCATTTACTATCCCTGCGGCAGATTCCGCTGCTCAGGCAGGAAAACGAAAACCCAGATGCGGCCATTGCGTTAATATTCTCTCTTGACAGGGCTCCTTTTCTTTGCAATAATAGAGGTGACCATTCGGTCACCTCTATTATTTTACACGGAGGGAACAATGGAAAACACCACAAAAAGCAGAATACTCGATGAGGCTCTTGTAATGTTTGCGGAACACGGCTACAGGGGCACTAATCTGCGTGGCCTTGCCGCTCGGCTCGGTCTGAGCAAGTCAGCGCTGTACAAGCACTTTGGCAGTAAAGAGGACATCTGGAACGCACTTCTTGACAGAATGGAAGCATATTACGCCCGGCGCTTCGGCTCTGAAAGCAATCTGCCGCCTGTGCCAAAAAGCTGTGAGGAACTTCTGTCCATGACATTGCAGATGCTTCGCTTTACTGTCAACGACCCAAAGATAATTCTTACAAGAAAACTGCTTTTAACCGAGCAGTTTCATGATGAACGGGTAAAAAAGCTTGCCACAAAGCATTTTCTTATGGGAACTCAGAGAATTTTCGCAGCAGTATTCCAAAAGATGATGGAAAACGGACTTCTTAAAAAGAATGATCCCGAAATGCTCAGCTTTATCTACACCTCCCCCGTTACATCTCTTGTCCATCTCTGCGACAGAGAGCCTGACAGGCAGAATGAAATCTTTCAGCATATAGAAAAGTTCGCACGTCACTTTATTTCCGTATACGGAGAAAATCAGTAAAGGAGACTGTTTATGTCTAACGAAATTTATTTGCACGGACAGATTCTGGGAACTCATTCATTTCTTTTAAAGGGCGAGTTTTTACAGCCCGATGAATATTCTGAAATCAAAGCAAAGTATTTTCTCCCGGGCGGAGAAACAGGCACAGCGGCAACTGTGCTTGCATCGTTGGGAGCAAGCGTCAAAATCGACGGAACTCACATCGGAACAGAGGTTGCGCCTCTTATAAAGGATTTCTATAAGAATAAGTCCGTTGATCTGTCCTCTCTGTTCTTCGATCCTGATTATGAGGGATTGATGGATTATGTTGTAATCGCAGGCTTTGTCCGCTCGCCTATGGGTGTGTTTCAGGCACTCTATGAGCCCGGGGCAGCAAAGCGCTGGAACAGCCCCAAGGAGCAGGACATCGCAGAGTGCAAGGCAGCAGGTATCGATCCCTATTTCCTTGGGGAAACTCAGGCCGCCGCTGAGCTGTGCGTAAAGCACAATAAACCTTATGTTACAATCGACAGCCATCACGACAGCTATCTTCATCAGCACTGTGCAGTCAATGTTGTTTCCAAGGAATGCACAGGTTCTGAGAAGTACAAAGACAAGAGCATTGAGGAAATCTACACCTTGCTCACCGACACCACCGACGGTCTTGTAATCATCACCCGAGGTGAAAAGGATATGCTGTACGGCAGAAAGGGGCAGCCGATGAAAAAGATGAAGCCTTTTGCCGTAGAGGTAAAAAGCACCCTCGGTGCAGGAGATACCTTCAAGGCGGGCTGTGTTTACAGACTGCTTCACAATATGTCTGACGATGAGCTGGTGCGTTTTGCAAGCGCCTGCTCCGCAATCGCAATTTCCCGTTTTCCACTGCCCCTTAATCCCCCCACTATGGCCGAGGTCAGCAGTTTACTTGAGAAAGGTGAATAATCATGACCGACAGATATGCGGAAATCAAAAGAAGACTACTCGATATAGCCAATGCCGATAAGGGCGTCAAGGCAATTGTCGCCATAGGCTCCTCCACCAGAAGCGAAGTGAAAGCCGATGAATTTTCCGACCTTGACCTGATTATTGCCGCAGAAAACCCCGACAGCTGGCTGTACGGAAATATTCCCGATCAACTGGGAACACTGAAAATCTCCTTCGTTGAGCCTACTCTCGGTGGTGGAAAAGAACGAAGAGTTCTTTATGAAAATGCCCTTGACGTTGATATGATTATCTTTACTCCTGAGCAATTTACGACCGCAATAAAAGAAGGTGTCGCAGACTGGGTGTGCAACAGAGGCTATACCGTACTGCACGACACAATGGATTTTGCTGACCTGCTGGCAGAATTTGTTCGCTGCGAAGTAAACCACGATGCTCTGACCGAAGACCAATACATAAACATGGTCAACGACTTCGCTTTCCACACCATCTGGGCCTCCAAAAAGATTCTCCGAGGTGAACTGTGGAGTGCAAAGATGAACATAGATGCTTATCTCAAGAACTATCTTCTGAAAATGATGGAGCTGTATTCCGTAAGCAAGTACAGTATTGATGTTTGGCACGACGGAAGATTTATTGACCGCTGGGCGGATGAAGCTATCAAAGAAGCCCTGCCCAAATGCTTTGCCCATTACGACAGGGAAGATATTATTTCCGCTCTGTTTGAAACAAAGAAGCTGTTTGTAAGACTGGCAAAGGAAGCCGCGGTTATCAGGGGCTATAAATACCCCGAAACTGCGGTTGAGTATGCAGACAGGGTGCTGTCTGAGTATTTCGGCTGAAATTAAAAGGTGATTTCAATGGTAGAAATTACTTCCTTTTTAGAGCAGTTTTTGCAGGCATTGAACGAAAGCTTCGGTGAACGTGTATGGTTTGCAGGTATTCAGGGCAGTTTTGCCCGAAATGAGGCAACTGAAACAAGCGACATTGATATTGTCGTAATACTCGATGTATTATCCTCCGAGGATATTACGGTTTATAGTTCTATGCTTAACAAATTGCCCCATCGAAATCTTATCTGCGGTTTTCTTTCAGGCCTTCGTGAGCTTATGAACTGGGAGCCTTCCGACCTTTTTCAGTTTTACAATGACACAAGGCCTCTGAAGGGAAGCCTTGATGACCTTCTGCCTTTGATAGATGCCGATGCTGTTGACAGAGCTATAAAAATCGGCACCTGCAACATCTATCACGGCTGTGTGCATAATATGCTGCACGAAAAAAGCGAGGAGATTCTGAAAGGGTTATATAAATCAGCATCATTTGTGATTCAGGCAATCTGTTTTAAGCAGACAGGGCAATATATCAACCGTCTGAATGATCTGTACACCGTGGTTTCTCCCGATGACCAAGCAGTTTTAGAGAACTGTTTAAGAATAAAAAACGGCTCTGCAGTTGATTTTGATTCATTGTCCGAAGTCCTTTTTTTCTGGGCAGGTAAACTGATTTAAACTTATCGGCAATACAGACCCGCTTTTCAGCAGGTCTGTATTGCTTTTTTTGCAAAAAGAATATATAATTACTTTGTATAATAATCTGAAAGGGTATGATAAAATGGCAACAGCAGATCTCAGCTTTGATATGAGAATAAAAGGCACTCCTGAAGAGGTCGCTTCCATACTTAAAATAATGCTGGAATATGACCAGGGCAAAAACGGCGCTTATTTTTCCTGTACAAGAATTACAGTCGGTGAACAGAATTTCTCTGTCATTCTCAAGGACAATGATAAACTTATGGCCGCAATTAACGGCAACAGCGGAACTGCCGAGATAAGTGCTTTAGGACCTTTCGGCAAATACGGCGAGCTTGACGAGATCGATATCTTCCGCGAAATGGCACAGGCTGCTCCCAACGCCTCCTTCACCGCGTCCATAACCGGCTTTGCAGGCTATGCTGACCAGTCTCTCCATGCTGATCTTTCCAATGGCTCATTGAAGGTCTCCACCTCCTATTTGTCTGATGACTGCCGAGGCGAAGGTGAGCTTGAGTATTATTCAAACAATCTGCCTTACGATAAGTTTACAGAGCTTTTCAAGCTCGACGGCGAAGAGTTTGACGAAGCGGCATATGAGGATTTTTTGTCTGAAAACTTCTGCTGTTATGATACCATCGGTGAATTCTTTGAAGAGACCGAGTATGAGGATTTTATCGAGCTGTTTGACGCTGAATGTCCTCTGACCGAAGATGAATACATCGAAATCACAGAGCAGTTTACGGATATGGATTGCGAAACCTGCGGAGAGTATCTTGAGAATGCAGGTTATGAAATACGTGAGACCTACACCTACGACCCTGTGGAAAAGAAGTATATTGACGGCAGCGGTCCGAAGATGAAGTCAGGCGTTGCATACTCCATAAATGATGATATCAGCGCGTATCTCGACTCTGTCGGTCTCCCCAGTGATGAGGAAGCCATAAACGCCCTTTCCGTTGAAGACGTTTATGCAATACTGGCAGGCACCTACGGCAAGGAAACCGCCGAAGAAGATGAGGACAGTAAGTCCGACGATATCGAAGAAAACGACGAACCCGATGCAGAGGAATGTGAGGAAGAAGAGATTTCCGAGGACTCCGATGAGGAAGAAGCAGAAGAAAGTGACTCTTTCAGTGATGACAACGAAGAAAGGGCTCAGGAGGAATCCGAAGAGAATGATTCTGATGACGAAGATTCTGATGACGAAGATGGCCTCGACGAGGAAGAAGCTGACGAACAGGAAGATGCTGCGGAGGTTGAGCCTGAAGCGGAGGCGGAGGCTGAAGCTGAGTCCGAGGCCATTGCAGAAGCTGAGCCTGAACCCGCAGAAACAGAAAATACTTCTCCTGCAAAGAAAAGGTCTTTCCCCATATGGCTTGTCGTGCTTTTGATCGCTGTCATACTTGTGGGCATCGCCGCTTATGTATTCGGCTTTGGCGAGGCAGCCTGGAATTACATTGCAGACCTCCTCGGCATAGCACAATAATCTTATAATAACCTGCAAGCCCCCTCGGATTTCTCCGAGGGGGCTTTTGTATCGAAAACGGTTCCATAAAGCAAGAAGGTCATCCGCTCGGCTTCGTCCACGCCTTTCTGTACCCCAGCCAACCACCCTGCGCATCAGATCCGCAGCGGTGACCTTGCTTGCATTATAACTCAGACAGTATTGCAATGCAACACTCTTATTGGGACAGCACCTTACTTGAAAACGTTAACATCTCGTTCATTGACTCGCCATTGAACTGATGATACAATGCTCAGTATATTATTATAGCAGAGTAACAAATCTGCTAATGAAAGGATGTTACGATATTGAAAAAGCAACTTAACAAACAGGCGTTTTTATTTTCTCTGATTCTGTTCCTCTCATGGTTCAGCTTTGCTTCTTTTGTGCTCATTCCGGATCTGAATAAAGAGTACATAAACAATCTCAAATACACTTTCCCTGAGCAGCTGCAGGCCCTTGTGCCGGCTGCAGTTATGATTGTACTTACCCTGGCTTTGAATTATATATTAAAACCTGATCTCAGCAAATATTTTAAGATGCACGTTTCCTTCGGTCTTGTTACCATTTTGCTCTGCACTTTGATTTTAATCAGCTTTATTGTCCTGCCAACCTGGGCAGACGGTCCTTTGCATGCGAACCTTGCTTTGCTGCATATAAATCTCTATTGGATAGTCCCTGCTGTTTCACTGCTGATCGAAACAGTCATCTGTATCAGACAGCGTCTGTATAAAAATCCGAAGGCCCTGCTCGTGCTGCTGGTATCCAATGCAGGTATCTGTATGATTCTCACCTATCTTGCTGAGCTTTATTTTATCTTTTCACGCATCTGAGTGCTTTGAGACAGATTACTGTCTGTCACGTTAAAAACTCTTCAACAAACGAACCCCCTCGGATTTCTCCGAGGGGGTTCGTTGTATTTAATCTACGCCATTCATTTTCAGCCTATTTTCAAGGTGTTAAAAAGGGCATTCATAATCAGATAAAGTCCTTCGTACATCTCCGCACTGAACTGTGACTCAATAACAACGCAGTTGTCACCGTTGGGGATAATGAAGTAGTGCATATCGTAGCCGGGATGAATGGTGCTTCCGCGGAAATAAACGGCAATGGCATCGTAGCTGCCCACCTTGGTGTTCTCAGCCATAACACCGCTGTAGATAGAGCTGTAGTTCTGCTGCAGGAGGTCGGCAAGCTGCCAGGCGGTGCGTTCGTTGTTTTCATATACGGAATAATAAACTGCCGCATCGCCCTTCCATGCGTCGTAGGTGAAGATGTCAATGCCATCGTTGACCATGTGGGTGAAGTATTCGGGGTCCATGGCGATGGTGGTGTCGAAGTTGATGACGCGGACAGTCTCAACGGGGATCTTTTCCACAACGCCTTCTTCGCGGCTAACCTCAATATAACTCTGTTCAAATTCAGGCTCGGCGTCTGCGCTCTCCTGAGAATCCTGCGCAGGCTTGCCCTTTCCGCTTTCAATCACAGAAAAATCGAAGGTGTTCGCCAGATCCTTAAGATCGTCAAATGTTATTCCGATATCGGTGCCGCCCATAACGTTGATGGTTACAAAGCATGTATCAAATTCTGTGATAAGTACCGCTTTGTCTTCCGATACAGCCGCTGCCAGCTCAACGCCTGAATCTGTTATAAGGGTCTGTTCCTGATAGTCATCAATGTCTCCGATGTTGAGGAAAACAGGATCGAACACTCCCTTTGCGGAACGACTGAACTGATAATCCACTGACAGACGACCGGCTGTTGCATTAAATATACCGTCATATCTGAAGGTGCCGTCATCGTACATATATCCGCCCAGTATGCTGCTGTATGCATCATCGGAAAACTCTTCATGGTCGTAGTCGGTGATAACAAAATCTCCTATAACCGTATTCCCGTCTTCGAAAGACATATCTTTAAATCCGCTGTGAAGAGTCAGTCCGTATTTTGCGGTTATCTCATCGATCTTGTCCGCCATCTCCTGTGTGTATGCTCCGCACTGCTCGTACTTCTGCTCAACAGGAATTTCGCCGTTGCCCAATCCGGCAAGTATAGAGCCGTCAGGGTCATAGCTTTCTGTGAATGCTTTCCACTCGACTGCTGCCAGATATTCTTTGCTGCCGGTATAGCCAGAAAGGGTCATCTCGCTCTTGATCTCAGGATCCT